>DATIPJ010001224.1:0-20594 GCA_035472155.1 Kofleriaceae bacterium | reverse complement strand
GGACGACGAAGCGGACGACGACGCGGCCGACGGCGAGGCAGCGGACGGCGACGCAGCGGACGGCGACGCGACAGACAGCGACGCGGCCGACGGCGCTTCGGGCGACGCGGCGCAGACCTCGGGCGATACCGCCGAGCCGCGCGCGACGCTCGTCCTCGTCGATCACGATCTGACGCCGACCCAGCAGCGCAACCTCGAGCGCGCGACCGGGGCCGACGTCCTCGATCGCACCTCGGTCATCCTCGAGATCTTCCACCGCCACGCGCGCACCCGCGAGGCCCGGCTCCAGGTCGAGATCGCGCGCCTGCGCTACCTGGCGCCTCGCCTGCGCGAGGGTGCCGGCGGCGGCGATCGCGTGCGCGGCGGCATCGGCGGCAAGGGCGCAGGCGAGAGCGCGCTCGAGCTCGACCGCCGGCGGATCCGCGACCGGATCGCCGAGCTGCGCCACGAGCTCGATCAGATCGAGGGCGGGTCGCGCACGCGGCGCGAGCGGCGCAGCGACCTGCCGACCGTCGCCCTCGTCGGCTACACCAACGCCGGCAAGTCGTCGCTGATGCGCTCGCTGACCAGCACCGACGTCTACGTCGCCGACAAGCTGTTCGCGACCCTCGATACCACGGTCCGCCGGCTCCAGCCGCCGACCGATCCGCCGATCCTCATCACCGACACCGTCGGCTTCATCAAGAAGCTGCCGCACGACCTCGTCGCGTCGTTCCGCTCCACGCTCGACGAGGCCGGCGACGCCGACCTCCTGTTGCACGTGGTGGACGCAGCCGACGCCGCGTGCGCCGATCACATCGCGGTCACCCGCGAGGTCCTCGGCGACATCGGCGCCGACACCGTGCCGACCTGGATCTTGCTCAACAAGATCGACCGCGTCGATCCCGCGGGCCGCGCCGCGCTCGCCGAGCGCTATCCGGGCTCGCTGCAGCTCTCGGCCAAGGACCGCGCCGACATCGCCCGGCTCCACGATCGCCTGATCGAGCAGTTCGCCGGCAAGCTCGAGGACGCCGAGCTCGATGTGCCCTGGGCCGAGCACCGCCTGGTCCACGCGATCTACGAGCGCGCCAGCGTCCTCGCCGAGGAGCACCACGACGCCGGCACGCGGCTCACGATCCGCGCCCCGAGCCGCGTGGTCTCGGAGCTGCGCGCCGCGCTCAAGCCCGCTTCGTGACCGTGCGCTCGCGCAGCTACGGTTTCGTCACCTGATCGGCGCCGAGATCTACCGGGGTCAGGCGCATGTCGCCGTCGATATCGATCGCGGCGAGACCGGTGAGATCCGGGGCGGGCGCCTTGTGGAGCACACTGCTGTCGCTCTTGAGATGAAGATTGCCATTCGCTTCGTCCAGGAAGCCCGGATCGCTGTTGAAGTTCGTCAGTGCGGGCGGCGTCGGGAATGGACCGATGTCGGAGGATACGTGTGCGCATCCCGCGACGTTCACCTGATTGGCGGAGAACGGAGATGCGCCATTGTCCCAGACCACGTTGAACTTGGCCGTGATCGGGGTGCCGGTGGAGACGCAATCGATGCCCGGCGCGAATGCCGCATTCGCGTTGTTGCGGCTGATCGAGTTGAAGTCGATGCGGCTGGTGCCGTCCCCCGGCGATGCGCCGATGTGGATGCCTCCGGCCTGTGCGCTGCCGCCGCCATTGCCAAAGATGATATTGCCGACGATCTGAAACGTGCCATCCGCGGGGACGAAGATCCCGCCGCCCGCGTTTCCCTTGATCTCGGATCGCGAGATCGTGAGATCGCCATCCGACATGAAGATTCCACGGCCGGTGTTCTGCGCGATCGTGCACCGCGTGCAGCTCAGCTTGCCATTGTCGGCGATCTGCGCACCGTCGGCGGTGTTGCTCACGAGGCTCACGCGGATGAGCTCCACCTGCGCGGTATCCGACACCGAGATCCCCGTCTTGGGGTTGCCACCCGCCATATGGCTGATGTCCAGATCGTAGATCACGACGGTGCTGTCACCTCGGATATCGAGCGCTGCGCCGTCCTGCGTCGGTGTCAGCCGGGCGTCGTCGTCCGCCAGGATCAGAAGGTTTTTTCGATTGTTCAGCGTCGCGCGCTCGGTGACCGTGCCCTTGATCTTGACGATGTCCTTGGCCATCGCCGCTCTCTCGATCCTGGTGCACTGCATCGCCTGGGTGCACTCCATCTGATCGGTTCCGGCACCGTCGACGTATGCGACCTTGGTCGGATCGGCGCAGGAGCCGTTCGGCAAGCACACGTTCGAATCCACGCAGTCCGCGTGATGAATACACGGCACGCATACATCGTTGGTGCAGACCGGCGTCATGTCGCTGCAGGCCGTCGCGCTCGTCGCCGTGCACTGAACGCAGGTTCCGCCGCTGAGCGCCGTGTCGCACACGCCCTTGTCCGGATTCTTCGCCATGCACTCACTGTTCGTCACGCAGTCGGGCGGCGGCGGCGGCGCGTCGATCGCCGCATCGATCCCAGGGCACACGCCGTTGCCGGCGTTGCTCGGGAGCTCGCACGATTCCGGGTTGTCCTGGTGACATCCCCCCACCACGACCAGCGAAACGACCACGAGCGCGAGGCGTTGCATGGGCAAACCCTCCTGAGAAGCCAATTAGAACCGTCCAGCCCACCCGACGTAAGCGCCGCCCGAGCCAATCGTTGCCACTGGCGCCGAGGACCCTGACGAGCGGAATAGCAGAAACGCACCGGTACCGCCGACCACCGCGCCACTGATCATGAGCGCGACGCCGCCCGGGCCGGTGTTGCGGATCACCAGCGGCTCGTTGGGCCCCGTGTCCTGGTCGAGCGCGACCATGACGCCGCCCGCCACGACTGCGGCGCCGCCCGCGACGACCATGGCGATCGGGACGATCCGCTTCCACGACGCGCGGCCCTCGGGTCCGGCCACGGGAGCGAGGTCGAGCGCGAGCGTGTCGGTCCGATCGGTCACCACTGCGATCTCGCGCGACGCGGCGACGAAGCCCCGCTTGTCCATCGCGATCGTGTGCTTGCCTTGCGGCAGGTCCCAGTCGAGCGGTGTCACCCCGATCGGCTGGCCATCGATGATGATGCGCGCACCGGGCGGGCTCGACTTGAGCTTCACGTGGCCGTCGCCGCTGCCGAGCAGCTTGCGCAGGATCTCGTCGGCGGTGACCCGCAGCGACTGCACGGTGCATCGCTCGCAGGTCTTGCGCTCGGCGACCGCGTCGTGGCCCTTGTCGAACCAGTACGCGGTCACCGTGATGTCGCGCGCGCCGCCGCCCAGGTTCTTGCTATCGAGCTGCGCGAGCACCACGCGCGGCGTGAGGGCGCGCTTCTCGACGATCTCGCGCGCGCACTTGCGGTCGGAGATCACGATGCAGTCGACCAGCTGGGTGATCGCATCGGGCGGGAGCGGGGAGGGCACCAGTGCGTGGCCGTGCCGGCTCAGCCACTCGCCGATCTGCGCCGTGAGCTGGGGCTGCATCGAGGTCTCGCCGGTGACGACCACGCCGATGTCGCCAACGCCGCTATCGGCGCGCGCCGGCGAGCGGAGCGCGATCAGAACAGCGAGGGCGAGCCCGAAGGCGAAGGTGGTGCGCATCGCAGCGCGTCCGTGCAATGAGGCGAGGCGAGTCGAGTCACGGGGATCATAGAGGCCCGGCCATCGGGTTGCCATGCGGATGCATCGCGGATTCACCGGTTGCCGGGCGAGGCGTCGAGCGTGGAGCGGGGTGCCTCTGTGGGGCCCGGACCGCCGTCGTGCGCGACCGCAGCGGCAGGTTGTCGCATGGCCGACACGATCGCGAAGCTCACTGCGCTGCTGAGCAGGGCCACGGCGACGAGGACAACGAGCTGCAGCACCAGGCGGCGCCGCGAGCGCCGTGCGTCGCCGTCGATCGTGCCGGTCGTGGCGACCATCACGGGGCCGAGGCCCGGCCGCGCGAGCGGCGTCGCCTCTGCGCCGCTGATCGCGGTGGCGGTGTGCGTCGCCGCCGTCATCGCCGGGGGATCGGACGGCAGGGTGTCCGACACCCGCGCGCGTGCCAGGCTCTGCCGCACCGGCGCCTCGTCGGGGAACCGCTCGGCGAGCACGGCCATCAGCTCCTCGCGGCCCCCGCGCGGCGCGTTCTCGCACGCCATCAGGTCGGCGATCGCCTCCTCGGCGGTCGCGTAGCGCGCGGTCAGGTCGCGGTCGAGCAGCTTCATCACCACGCGCTCGAGGTCCCTGGGTACCTCGGGGCGCACGGTGCGCGGCCGCGGGATCTGGCCGAACAGCACGGCGGCCAGGGTCGCGCGCGTATCCTCGGCGACGAACAGACGCTGCCCGACGGCCATCTCCCACAGCATCGTGCCGACCGCGAACAGGTCGCTCCGGCCGTCGAGCGCCTGGCCATTGGCCTGCTCGGGGCTCATGTACGCGGGCTTGCCCTTGATGAACGCCGACGCGGTGGCCTCGCTCGCCGCGCGCGCCTTCGCGATGCCGAAGTCCGAGACCTTCACCGCGCCCTCCCACGACAGCAGCACGTTGTGCGGGGAGATATCGCGGTGCACGACGCCGCGCATCCCGCTGCTCGTCGGCAGGTCGTGCGCGAAGCCCAGGCCGCGCAGCACCTCGCTGATCACGAAGATCACCACCGACGGCGGCAGAAGGCCGCTGCTGTTGAGCGCGTCGAGGTCCTTGCCGTCGACCAGCTCCATGACCAGGAACAGCCGCCCGTCGGCATCGCGGTCGAAGTCGAGCACCGAGACGATGTTGGGGTGCACGAGCTGCGAGCTGATGCGCGCCTCGGCGATGAACATCCGGGCGAACCTGGCGTGCTCGGAGAACCCCGGCAGCACGCGCTTGATCGCCACCTTGCGCGAGAAGCCCTCGGCGCCGACGGCAGAGCCCGCGAACACCTCGGCCATGCCTCCGCCACCAAGTCGCCACTCGAGGCGATATTTCCCCGAAAATCCGAGAGCCATCGGGTGTTCGCCAGTATAGGCGAAAGACTCCGAGGAGTAGGCTCGCGAATGCGAGCCGTGTTTTTAGCGTGGGATCAACGAGCCCTGGCCGCGCTCGATCATGCCGGTGCGCCATGCCTCGACGAGCCGCACGAACGCGTCGGCGAGCTCGGGGTCGAACTGGGTCCCCGCGCAGCGCTCGATCTCGCCGACCGCCACCTCGTGAGGCAGCGCACGGCGATACGCGCGGTCGGAGGTCATCGCATCGTAGGCATCGGCGATCGCGACCACCCGACCGACCAGTGGGATGTCGTGGCCGCGCAGGCCGCGCGGGTAGCCGCCGCCGTCGAACCACTCGTGGTGGCACCAGCAGCCATCGATCAGGCCGTGCAGGCACGGCACCGGGTCGAGGATGCGCTTGCCCTTCTCGGGGTGCTGGCGGAACACCGCGACCTCCTCGGGCGTGAGCTTGCCGGGCTTGTTGAGCATGTCGTAGCGCACGCCGATCTTGCCGACGTCGTGCATCACGCCGGCCTGCACGATCCGGCGAACTTCGGCATCCGGCAGCGTGAGCCCGCGGGTCAGGATCTCGGAGTACACCGCGACGCGCTCGGAGTGCCCGCGCGTGTACATGTCGCTCTCCTCGAGCGCCTGCGCGAACCCGGCGATCGTGTGCTGGAACATCTCCTCGAGCGACAGGTTGGCCCGGGTCAGGCTGTCGTTGGAGGCCAGTAGCTCTCCGTACAGCCGTGCGTTATCGATCGCGCTCGCGGCGCGCGACGCGAGCACCGCGAGCATCTTGCGGTGGCCCTCGTCGAACTTCTTGCCCGCGGTGAACGAGAACACGTTGAGCACGCCGATCACGTTGCCGCGCACCTGGAGCGGCACCGCGACGAACGACGACAGATCGGCGGGCGGCGCGCTCTCGGTGAAGAACCGGCCGGCCTTGCCGCCGTGCGCGACGATCGTGGCGCCCTGCGCGAACTGCTCGGCCATCACCGGGAACGCCGGCGACGGCAGCCCGCGCGAGACGCCGTCGGCCGCGACGACCTTCACCCGCTCCTCGAAGTTGCCCGAGCGCGGATCGATCAGGTGCAGCGTGGCGATGTCGGCCTTGACCTCGTCGATCGCGGCGCGCAGCACGACGTCGAGGATGTGGTCGATGTCGTGCGACAGCGCGATCGCCTCCGACACCTTGTAGATCGTCAGCGCCTCGCGCAGGCGGATGTTCTCGGCCTGCAGGCGCTGGCGGTACAGCGCGCGGCGCACGACGTGGATGACCTCCTCGACCTTGAATGGCTTGAGCAGGTAATCGTACGCGCCCTTCTTCATCGCCTCGATCGCGGTCTCGACCGTGCCGAACCCCGTCATCAGCACGGTGAGCACGCCGAGCCGCTCGGCCTCGATGCGCTCGAGCAGCTGCAGCCCGGAGAGCCGCGGCATCTTGAGGTCGGTGATCAAGAGGTCGTACGGATGCAGGCGCAGCTCGGTCAGCGCCTTCTCGCCATCCTCGACGGTGTGGACCGTGAAGCCTTCGAGCGCGAGGAACTCGGCGAGGATCTCGCGTATCACCCGTTCGTCGTCGACGACGAGGATGCGCGCAGCGTCGGTTTGCTCCGCGGGCACTACGAGGACGACGCGGCCCTGGACCCCAGTGGGTCGGGCAGGTTTCCGGAGCGACCGGTCTCGCGGTCGGCGGTCTCTTGCCCTTGAGCCAGCTCTCGCGCGCCGACATCGCGCGGCGGCGCTCGGACTCGACGCGCTCCTTGCCCGACGACGCGCGTTTGCCGCGCTCCTGCTCCTGCGAGGCGAACGCTTCGTACGAGACGCCCTTGGGCGCGATGTTGTTCTTCTGGCCGAGCTGCGCCTTGGCGAGCTCGTACTGGGCCTCGCGCCAGTACATGTTGTCCTGGGCCTGCCGCAGCTGGACCTTGAGGTACGAGCGATAGGCCTCGTAGTACTTCGCGCGCGCATCGACGGCCTTCGCGACGTCTTCGGCGTTGTGCAGGTCGCGAGTCGCCTGGTTCACGCGGTTGGTGTCGGCCGAGGCCTCCGCGGACTTCTTGCTCGCCACCGCCGAGTCGACGCCGAGCTGGGCGGCTTTCTTGTCGTTGCTCACGATCGAGAGCATCGTGTTCGAGTCGTTGTAGTCGGCCTCGGCCTTCGCGTTCTGCATCTTCGCAACCGACCAGTCGTTCTGGGTGGTCACGACCGATTGCTTCTGGTCGAGCGGGATCGCAGCGATGTACATGTCATCGAAGTGCTTGGCGAGCGGACCTGCTGGCGCGTCCGACGATCCGCCGCACGCTCCCAGTAAACTCACGCAAACGCCAACGGCTAGCACTGCGATCGCAAAGATCTTCGAGTGTGAGCGCATAGGGTGGCGGCCAGCCTACTACGGTCGCCTACGGCGAGCTACCATTTCAGGGCGATGACAGCGCTGCTCGCCGTCGATGTCGGGAATACGAACACCGTGCTCGGTGTGTTTCGCGATGGCGAGCTCGCAGCGCACTGGAGGATCCAGACCGTCGCGGAGCGAACCTCGGACGAGTACGCCGTGCTGATCAAGACCCTGCTCGACATGGAAGGTTTTCCCTGGCGCACGATCGACGCCGGGATCATCTCGTCCGTGGTGCCGCCCACGCTGTTCGGGCTGCAGCAGTTCTTCAAGCGCCATTGCGGCGGCTCGGCGCTGGTGGTCGGCGCCGGGATCAAGAGCGGCATGCCGATCCTGTACGAGAACCCGCGCGAGGTCGGCGCGGACCGCATCGTCAACGCGGTCGCGGCGTATGACGAGATCAAGGCCGGCTGCGTCGTGGTCGATTTCGGCACCGCGACCACGTGGGACGTGGTGTCGCCCAAGGGCGAGTATCTGGGCGGCGTGATCGCGCCCGGCATCACGATCAGCAGCGAGGCGCTCTACGAGCACGCGGCCAAGCTGCCGCGCGTCGAGCTCGCGCGCCCCGGCAAGGTGGTCGCGCGCAACACCGTGCACTCGATGCAGGCGGGGCTCATCTATGGCTACGCCGGCATGGTCGATGCGCTCGTCGATCGCATCCGCGGCGAGGTCGATTTCCCCGCCAGGTGCATCGCGACCGGCGGGCTCGCGCCGCTGATCGCGACCGAGACCCGGACGATCGAGGCGACCGACGAGCTGCTCACCCTCAAGGGACTCAAGATCCTGTATCAACGCAACGCATGATCCAGCACACCCCACTCGAAGCGACTCGACTATCGGCGGCGGCGCAACGCGCGCTCGGCCCGGGGCCGGGCCGGATGATGGCCGCGCGCGGCCTTCTGCCGCTGGCGCCCGCGGATCAGGTGGCGGTGCTCTACCAGCTCTCGCTCGAGGTCGAGTCGAACCTCGCGCAGTCGGCGCGCGCCACCGCAGCGGGCATCCCCGAGAAGCTGCTCGCCGGCACGCTCGCGGCACCGACCACGGACCCGCGCGTGCTCGATTTCTTCGCGCAGCTGATCGCCGACAAGCCGGCGGTGTTCGATGCGATCGCGCTCAACCCGACGGTGGCCGACGAGACCATCGCGACGCTCGCCGGGCGCGCCGGGTCGCGCGAGGTCGATCAGATCGCGCAGAACGAGCAGCGCCTGCTGCGCCACCCCGAGATCATCGCGGCGATGTACATGAACCGCCGCGCGCGGATGTCGACGATCGACCGCGTGGTCGAGCTCGCGGTGCGCAACAACGTGCGGGTGCCCGGGCTCGCGGCGTGGGACGAGGTCGCGCGCGCGCTGACCGGCGAGGCCACGGCCGCTGACTCGGGCGTGACCGATGACACCGCGTTCGACGCCGTGATGGGCGCGCGCGACGACAGCGAGCTGACGACCGGCGACGCCGAGCAGGCGCCGCCCGAGGAAGAGGACCCGGTCGAGTCGCGCGCGAGCTCGCGGCTGATCGAGCTCCACATCTCGCGGCCGCAGGTCGCCACCGTGCGCGTGCCGCTGCGCCGGACTCGCATGACGATCGGCTCGGCCCCGGCGTCGGACGCCAAGCTCGCCGACGTGCCGCCGCAGTGGCTGGTGGTCGAGCACGATGACCGCGCGACGATCACCTTGGTGCGCACCGGCGAGCGCCACCAGCTCTCGGTCAACCAGGCCGCGATGATCGACGGCGCGAAGATCGCGCTGGCCAACATCCCGTTCCGCGATCTTCCGATCCCGGCCAAGATCCGCGCCGCGACGCTGGGCGATGCGTTCATCCGCAACGAGGCGATCCGAGATCCACTGAAGCTCGTCGCGGTGGCCGCGATCAAGTCGCCCGGCGTCACCGACATCGAGGCCGCGCGCTATGCGCGTAACCAGGCGCTCGCCGAGGACGTAGTCCGATACATCGCCGGCAACCGAAACTGGACCAAGCTGTACGGCGTGAAGGTATCGCTATGTCGCAACCCCAAGGCGCCGATCGCCGAGACCGCGCGCTTTCTGCCGTTCCTGCGCCAGAAGGACCTGCAGAACCTCAGCAAGTCCAAGGGCGTACCGTCGGCGGTCGCCGCACAGGCGCGCAAGATGCTCACGCAGCGAGGCGGGAAGGGATGAGCGAGCCGGCAGCGACGCCTCCGGCCGTCGAGCCTCCGCTATCGCCGAGCGCGGAGCGTTCGCCCGGGCTCGCCGCGCGGCTCGGCCTCGCGGTCATGCAGCCGCGCTGGGCGCTCACCGTGGCCGGCGATCGCCGCTACGCGGGGCGCTCGGGCACCGACCTCATCATCGCGATCGTCGTGTTGCTCGCGGCGACCCAGCTGCGCCGGCTGGCAACCGGCATCTGGCTCGGCACGGCGGTCGAGCCCGCGCTCGGCCTGCGCGCGGTGGTCCACGTGCTCAGCGGCGCGCTCACCGTCACGCTCGGGCTGCTCGTGCTCGGCGCGGGCGTCGTGTTCGCGGCCGCGGGCCCGCGCCGCAACCTCGGGCGCGCGTTCGATCTCGCCTGCGTCGCCGCGCTCCCGATGACGATCGTCGATCTGGTCGCGACGGTCGCGATTCGTACCGCGGGTCTCACCACGGGGCCCCTGGTCGGCTGGCTGCTCTCGGGCATGGCCTACGCCTGGATGGGCGCGTTGATCGTACTTGCGGCGTACGTCACCGCGCGCACGCAGCCGACCCGGGTGCCCGAGCCTCCCGCGCGCACGGTGCGGGCGGCGCGCCGGCTCGGCCTCGCGCTGGCCGCGATCGCCGTCGTCGGTGCAGCCGGCCAGGCGATCTGGATCGCCGACAACGTCGACCTCGTGAAGCCGATGACGACCGGCGACCCGGCACCCGCGTTCGCGCTGCCCCGCATCGATCCGACCGGCAAGCTCGCCGACCACGTGGCGCTCGCGCAGAGCCGCGGCAAGGTCACCGTGCTCGACTTCTGGGCGACGTGGTGCGGCCCGTGCCTGGCCGCGATGCCGCGGCTCGAGAAGCTCGCGCGCTCGCACCCCGAGGTCTCGGTCCTGGCGATCAACCTCGACGATGCGGCAGCGGCGCGCGCGGTGTTCAACGAGCGCGGTTACACGATGACGCTCTTGCTCGATGACGAGGACGTCCGCGACCGCTACGGCGTGACCTCGATCCCGCACACCGTGATCATCGATCGCGCGGGCCGGGTCCGGCAGGTCGTGCGCGGCAGCGGCACCGACATCGCCAAGCTCGTCGACGCGATCCGCGACTGACGCCGTCGGTGCTGATCGCCCTGCGAGAGGCCGCCCTTGCGGGCGCACGCGAGGCTGATCACCGTTCGGGGCGCTTATCAAAGTGCGCGCGCGTGGTGCACCGTTCGCGCGGCGTGCTACGACGGCTGCATGGCCAGCCTGGTCTGCGCCACGTGCCGCAAGTTGATCCCACCGGGCGCTTCGGCGGTCCGCTGCACGGTTGCGTCGTGCAACACGGGTCGCATGAAGCTCCGGTTCTGCTCGGTCACGTGCTGGGAAAAGCACGTGCCGACCGCACGGCACAGAAACCCCGCCTACGTGGTCGAGGACCGCGCCGAGTCCGCGGACTAGCGGGATTTTGCTGCGCCTCGACGGCACGTGATACCGTCTATCTGGTGCGACTCGGGACGTGCATCGCCCTCGAGCTGGCCGCCGCGGGTGCAGCGATCGCCGGGGTCTGGCTCGCCGCATCCGTGGGGTCGGACCTGGCGGGCGCGTACCTGCATGGGCGCGAGGCGGCCGCCGCCACCGCGACCTACACGCCCGCGGTCGAGCCAACGCCCACGGTGGTGCCGCTCGAGCGCGCGCGGCTGATCGTCGCGCCGCCGGTGGTCGACACCGTGTTCGGCGTGCCCGACGCCGAGCTGCTCGCGCCGGTCGCCGCGACGCCCGTCGTGAAGGTCAAGCTCAACCACGGCGGCTCGTCGCTGTCGCTGCGCATCGACTTCGCGTCGGGGGCGCGCGCGGCGTTCAAGCCGCTGCAGATCCATCCGCAATCCGATCCGCGGCGCGAGATCGCCGCGTTCCGCATCGATCGCCTGCTCGGCATCGGCCGCGTGCCCCCCGCCAAGAGCGCAGCGTTCTCCGTCGACGACGTGATCGCGGCGATCGAGCCGTCGGGGCGCGCCTACGCCGGCGGGCGGATCGAGAACGAGGCGCTGCCGCGCGCCGGCAAGCTGGTCGGCGAGGTCTCGTGGTGGATCCCCGAGATAAAGCTGCTGCGCATCGGCGGCCACGGCATCGACGAGCCCGAGGGCACCGCGCTGTGGTCGAGCTACCTGCAGGCCGGCGCGGACCTTCCCGCCGAGCTCGCGCCGCTGCTCGCGCAGATCGCGTCCGTGATCGTCTTCGATGTCGTGATCGACAACTCCGATCGCTGGAGCGGCAACAACACGCAGGGCTCGCCCGACGGGCGGATCCTGTATTTCATGGACAACACGCTGTCGTTCTCGGCGTTCACGCACGGTCACGCCGCCAACCTGTCCAAGCTTGGCCGGATCCAGGTGTTTCCGCGCGCGCTGATCGGCAAGCTTCGTGCGCTCACGCATGCAGCGGTCGCGGCGGCGGTCGGAGGTGAGGACGACCTGCTCGGTCCGTTGCTGACAGACGTCGAGATCCGCGCGATCATGTCACGCCGCGATCATGTCCTCGAGTACATCGACCATCTGATCGCCGACCTCGGCGAAGACGCCGTCCTCGCACTCCCATGACCAACAACTGTCCGGTCTGTAACAAGGCAGTCGACCCGCTGCGATCGCGGTTCGTCGCCGTGCGCAGCGGCAAGGTCGTCGCCTATTGCTCGGCGGAGTGCGCGCAGAGCCAGGGCGTCGAGCAGCGGCCGGTGCGCTCGCCCGTGACGCCTGTGACGCCTGTGACGCCGGCGACGGGTGTGCCGACCGCGATCCCGACGCCGCCGTCGGGTATCCCCGCGCACACGCCGCCCGCGGGCCTGACCAAGCAGACCAAGCAGACGCCGGCGAGCGGAGTCCCGCTCGCATCGCTCGGGCCGCCGGTTCCGGTGACGCCGCCGCCGGGCGTGCCGATCAGCCTCGAGAGCGGGCCGGTGATCGAGATCACCCACGAGCCTGCGTCGGGCGTGGTGACCAGCGCGCGCGACGAGCGCACCGAGCCGCGCGCCAAGCACCCCGACGAGATCGAGATGGCCGCGTTCTGGACGGCCGACAAGCAATCGGGCGCGATCAAGACGATCCGCGATCCGGGTTCGGGCGCGATCAAGGCCGCGGGGCGCGACGACACCACGCTCAGCCGGTGGGCAGCGGATGACACCGCCGAGCTCAAGGACTCGCAGCGCGCGCGCGCGGAGTCCGCCGAGATCGACGACGAGCCGCCTCGGCGCGGCGGCCGCCTCCGCCTCGCGATCGTGATCCTGCTGCTGCTCGGCGCTGGCGGCTTCCTGGTCTACCAGTACCTGGTCAAGAACGGGCTCGCCGCGGCGACCCGCCAGCCGCCGCCCGCGCCGCCCGCGGCCGCGCGTGCGGTGCCCGAGCCCTCCCGGACCGTGGAGCCGGTCGTCGATATCTCGGCCGCCGTCGGCCAGGCGCGGGCGACCCTCGAGGCCGACCTGTCGGCGACCTCGCCGCGCTTGCAGCGCCTCGCCGCCGCCGCGCTCGCGCGCACCCAGCACCCGGCCGCCCGCACGCTGCTCGCGGCGCAGATGGCGCAGTCCTCGCCGAGCGACCTCAGCGAGATCGCGCGGCTCGATCTTGCGTACTCGCTCGCCCGCGGCGGCGACAAGCGCGGCGCCGATGCGCTCGCCATGGCGCTGCGCTCGCAGCGCGCCGAGGTCCGCGACGAGGCTGCGCGCCTGCTCGCGCTGCTCGGCGACCGCCGCGCGGTCTCGCACCTGACCGATGTCCTCGCCGTCCCGCAGCGCCGGCTCGGCGCCGCCGAGCACCTCGCGCACCTCGACGATCCGCACGCCATCAAGGTCCTCGAGCAAACCTGGGCCGACGCCGCCAGCTCGGCCAACGACAAGGCGCGCGCCGCGATCGCGCTCGCGACCGCCGGTCACCGCGACGTCGCCCCGGCGCTTCGCACCATGCTGGCCGACCCGCACTTCAATGCGTTCGCGGCGGCCGCGCTCGCCGAGCTCCGCGATCGCGCCGCGCAGCCCGTGCTCGTGCATCAGCTCGAGTCGCCCGCCCTCGTCGTCCGCGCGGCGCGTGCGCTGCGCCGGCTCGACCCCGCGCTCGATCCGCGCCCCGTGCTGCCGCGCCTGCTCGAGGTGCTCAAGACCGGCCGCGATACCGATCAGGTCCAGGCCGCCGAGGCGATCCTCTTGCTCGCCGGCCCCGAGACCCTGTCAAACTACGACTGACGCGCAACGAGCAGCACGCTCGGCGCGATGCCGCCATTGTCCGCTGCGCGACTCGCACGGCGCGATATCGCCCGCTCCTTCTCCTTCCCTACCGCGGCACGGGCGAGGCGACGTGCGTGCAATGCGGGTGGTTGGGCACCAGCGGCACGCGCATCGGACGCTTGTGCACGTAGCACTGGATCAGCCGGTCGCGCAGCACGCCGGCATCGTGGGAGCGCCCGGCGAGCTCGCGCGCGCAGCTGCTGGTCCCGGACTCGGCCGACGAGTGGGCGACGAAGCAGCGCGGCGCGCCGCCGGCGAGCAGCGCCTCGAGCACGGCCCAGCTGTAGAACACGCTGGTGTGCGTGTGGATGAGCCGGCGCGCCCAGCCGCTGGCGAACACGCGGTTGTCGTCGCGGTGCGGCGAGTCGCTGCGCCCGAGCCGCGCTTCGGTCTCGGCGACCGCTTGCTCGAGCGAGCACTCGCCGCCGAACAGCGCACCGAGGATCTGCTTGCGCCGGTCGCGCCGGTCGCCACCTTCGGTGACCTTGACGGGGATCTCGTGCTCGGCGAGCAGCGCCTTCATCGCAGCGCGCAGGTCGGGTCGCTCCGCCAAGGTCGATGCGATGTCCTGGAACTCCGAGGCCCACTGCATGGGTCGACCATAGGACGCGTATCGGGTTCCCGCAATGATTGCAACGGCTTGGATGTTGCGGCTTACAGCTTTCGCGCCGCGTGTCGCGCCGGCCGCGCGCGCCGGACATTGCTGCGTTGACAGCCCGTGAGCTGCGGAACAGACTGCCCCGCCCGATGGCTCCCTCACGCTCTGGCCTCGCACGCGCTCAGCCCGCCCCGGGCCAGCGCATCTACTTCGTGTCGCTGGGCTGTCCGAAGAACCAGGTCGACACCGAGCTGATGCTGGGCCAGGTCCAGGCCGCCGGCCACACGCTGGTCGATGCGCCCGAGGGCGCCGACGTCATCGTGGTCAACACCTGCGCGTTCATCGATGCCGCCAAGGAAGAGAGCGTCGACACGATCCTCGAGATGGCGCAGCACAAGGTGGCGCACCACAAGGGCGGCGGGGCGCAGAAGCTGGTCGTGACCGGCTGCCTCGCGCAGCGCTACGCCGGGGAGCTCGCCAAGGATATCCCCGAGATCGATCACATCTCGGCTCGTCGGACTTTCCCTCGATCGCGAGCGCCCTCGCAGCGCCTTCGCTCGCGCCGCGCCCGGGCGTACGCAAGAAGAAGCCGCTGCCGGTGATCCAGGTCGCCGAGACGCCGCGCTACATCTACGACCACGACGCCCCGCGCGTGCGGATCGGCGCCGCGCACTCGGCGTACGTCAAGATCGCCGAGGGCTGCGACCGGCCGTGCGCGTTCTGCATCATCCCCAAGCTGCGCGGGCCGCAGCGCTCGCGCACCATCAATGACATCGTCGCCGAGGTCAGCGCGCTCGGTGCCCAGGGCGTCGTCGAGGTCAACCTGATCGCCCAGGACCTGACGCGCTACGGCTGGGACGCCGGCAGCTCGCCCGAGTCGCGCGAGACGCTCGCTCGCCTGTTGCGCGCGCTCGGCCGCGTCGACGGCGTGTCGTGGATCCGGCTGCACTACACGTTCCCGAGCGCGTTCGACGACGAGCTGATCGACGTCATCGCGAGCGAGCCCAAGATCGTCAAGTACATCGACGTCCCGCTGCAGCACATCAGCGACGCCATGCTCAAGCGCATGCGGCGCGGCCATTCGAGCCGCGTCACCCGCGAGCTCGTCGCCAAGCTGCGCGCGCGGATCGATGACCTGGTGCTGCGCACGACGTTCATCGTCGGCCACCCCGGCGAGACCGCCGCCGAGTTCGACGAGCTGTGCGCGTTCGTCGAGGAGTCGCGGTTCGACCGCGCCGGCGCGTTCACGTTCTCCGTCGAGCCCGGCACCGTCTCGGCGATCCTCCCCCACCGGGTCGACCCCGAGGTCGCGGGCGAGCGCCAGCAGACGCTGATGGAGATCCAGCGCAAGATCAGCCGCGCGCGGCACGAGGCGATGGTCGGCCGCGAGATCGAGGTCCTCGTCGAGGGCGAGTCGTCGGAGTCCGAGCACCTGATGGAGGGCCGCTGGTACGGCCAGGCGCCCGGCATCGACGGCGTGACCTATCTGTCCGACGGCCGGGTCGCCCCGGGCTCGCTCGTGCGCGCGCGGATCACCCAGGCCAGCGACTACGATCTCGCCGCTTCACTCGAGGTCTAGGGCGCGACTCAGGTCTCGAGCCTGCGGATGCGCAGGAACGCGACCGCGCCCCAGATCCCCGAGATGATGCCCATCGCGATCAACGCGCTCTGGGTCGCCGGCGGGTCGCCCGCGAGGCCGGCGAGCACGCCGGTCTGGTGCAGGACCGACAGCTCGCGCAGCGAGAACGGCATCGCGCCGATGAACAGGTCGACCAGCATGTAGCCGATGGTCAGCGTCATGCCGTGCTTGGGTACGATGGTCGCAATGCCGGCGGCGATCAGCGACGCGGCGACGCAGCCCGCTGCGAGCGCGAGGCCGGTGGCCGCGAGCGGCGCCTGCGCCTGCTCGGTCGCGAGCGCGATGTACCAGCCGCCGACGATCAGCACGGTCACCAGCGGGGTCAGCGCGCACAGTTTTCCGACGAGCACCGCCCAGCGGGCGATCGGCCGCGACCACAGGTACGTGCTGGTCCGCTCCTCGATCTCCTCGCCGATCGATGCGCTGACGAACATCGCCGGCACGATCGCGAGCAAGAGCGTCGACACCATGAACAGATCATTGGCCGATTCGTGGAAGTGGCGCTGGCCGCTGCGGACCAGCACGGCGTACGCGACGGGCAACGCCGCGAACAGCAAGGCGACCCACAGCGCCTTGCCGCGCCCGAGCCGCCGGAGCGTGATCCCCGCGAGGGTCCACACCGTCGACAGCGAGCCGGGGACTGCGTTGCGCCGCTCGCCGATGCTCCCGTGATCCGTCATCGCCGACCTCCGTCCACCGTGAGGTACTCGAACACCGCGCCCAGGTTGTTGTCGGGAGACGACAGCGCGCTGACCGCCACCTCGCCCTCGACGACGGCAGCGGCGATCTCGTCGTAGCACCGGTCGGGGTCGCGGGTCTCGATGACCAGCCCGCCGCGCTCGAAGCTGATCCGCGCGATGTGGTCGGTGGGCGCGAGCGCGGCGGCGATCGTGCGCGGCCGGTCGCACTCGACCCGGATCCGGTGCGGGTGGCGGTCGATCAGCTTGCGGATCTCGTAGACGTTGCCCTCGGCGAGCACCTGGCCGCGGTAGATCACCAGGATGTCCGAGGTCAGCGCCTCGATCTCGTAGAGCACGTGGCTCGACACGACGATCGTCTTACCCGCGGCGCCGAGCGCCTTGATCCGCTCGACGATGTCCATCCGCGCGATCGGGTCGACGCCGGTCAGCGGCTCGTCGAGCAAGAGGAAATCCGGGTCGTGCGCGATCGCCGTGGCCAGCTTGGTGCGCTGTCGCATCCCCTTGGAGAACCCGCGCACGCGGCGATGCATTGCGTCGGTCATGCCCATCTGCGCGAGCGCGTCCTCGGCGGTCGCCTTCGCGCGCCCGGCCGGCACACCCGCCAGCCGCGCCATCGCCGAGACCAGCTCGAGCGCGGTCAGCTCGTCCCAGGTCGCCTCGTGCTCGGGCGCGTAGCCGATCCGCCGCCGCACGGCGACATCGGCGAACGGGCTTGCGCCGAACACCGCGAGCGAACCGCGCGACGGGCGCAGCAGGCCGCCCATCATCTTGATCAGCGTCGACTTGCCCGCGCCGTTGGGCCCGAGCAGGCCGACGATGCCACCGGTCAGCTTCCAGCTGACGTCCGACACGCCGAGCACGTGGCCGTACCACTTGCTGCAGTTGCGCGCGACGACGACATCGCCGCTCACGACGACCCTCCCACGCCGCTCTGTTGCTCCTTGCGGACCCGCCAGAACACCAGCGCGATCGCGACCGCAGCGTGCGCGCCGATCGAGATCAGCGCGACGCTCGTCGAGAAATTCGGCCCGCGGCCGCGGACCCGCGCATCGAACAGGTTCAGCATGACCATCTTCAGGGAGGCGCCGAGGTCGAGCGCGGCGAGCTCGGGGAACGTCACGAGCGAGATGCCCTGCGCCATCCAGCCGATCACGACGTAGTAGGCGGCCCACAGCGCGAGCGCATAGCGCCGGTTGGTGACGGCGGCGGAGAATCCGAGCGGCACCGCGGCGTAGACCAGCGTGCCGAGCACGCCGACCGCGAGCGCCTTGTAGAGGATCGGCAACAGCGTGATCAGCTGATCGAGGTCGTCGGAGAGCCCGAGCCGCAGCGCGGCCAGGACGAACGGGCCGGCCAGCATGATGAGCGCGACCAGCACGCCGAGCCCGGCGAGCTTTCCGATCACGTAGTCGCGCGGCCGCACCGAGCGCGCGAAGTAGAAGGTGAACGCGCCGCTCTGGACATCGCCCGCGACCAGGGTGGCGCCGATCGCCACGCTGACGATGAAGCCGATCGGGCAGTACCAGGTCAGCGACAGCGGCAGCATGGCGTCGGCCAGCTTGAGCTGCTGTCCTGCGAGCCCGCTGATCGCGCGGATCATGTTTCCGCTCAGGATGTAGAGCACGGAGCCCGAGGTCGCCGTTGCCATGAGGCCGGCGATCAGCCACGCCTTGTAGCGCCACCAGCCGCGCCACGAGGTGCTGAGCTGGTGGCGCATGATGACCAGCCAGCGGGTCTCGAACGAGCGCCGGCTGCCGACGTAACGCTTGTAGCCTAGGTCGTGGATCTGCCCGGTGCTCATCGCGCACCTCCGCGCTCGAGCGCGTCGCTGACCGGGCCGCCGGCGCCGAACGGCGCTGGAGCACCGCCGGCGAGCGCGCGGGTGAGCTCGCTCTGCGGCACGCCGAGCGGCGGGGGCGGCTCGCCGCCGAGCACGCGCAGGAACGCGGCCTCGACGCTCTCGCGCCGCACGCCCAGGGTGCGAATCTGAAGACCCGCCGCGCGCGCCGTCGCAAACACCAGGTGGCTGGTCGCCGAGCCCGGCAGGTCGACCTCGAGCGCGATCGGCGAGGTCACGCGGCAGATCGCGCCCGCCGCGGTGAGCGCCTCGGCGAGCCTGCCCGCATCGGCCTTGACCTCGACGAACAGCTCGGAGTCGCGCCCGCGCGCGCCGCGCAGCTCGTCGATCGTGCCGGTGAACCGCACGCTGCCGCGGTGCATGATCACCGCGAAGTCGCAGATCCGCTCGACGTCGGGCAGAAGGTGCGTCGACAAGACGATCGCGCAGTTGCGCCGCGCCGGCAGCTCGACGATGAGATCGAGCATCTCCTCGCGCGACTTGGGATCGAGCCCGTTGGTCGGCTCGTCGAGGAACAGCAGCTCGGGGTCGTGGACCAGCGCCTGCGCCAGCTTCACGCGCTGCTTCATGCCGGTCGAGTAGCCATCGATCGGCTGGTAGCGCTTCTCCTCGAGGCCTGCGTAGTAGAGCGCCGCATGGGCGCGCTGCATCGCCTCGGTGCGCGGCAGCCCCGACAGCTCGCCGGCGTACGTGCACAGCTCGACCGCGCTCATCCCGGCGAGGAACGCCTCCTGCTCGGGCATGTAGCCCACGCGGTCGCGGATCTCGGCGCCCTGCACGGCGGCCTCCAGGCCGAGCACGCGCGCGCGCCCCTCGTAGGGGATGAGCCCGAGCAGCGCCTTGAGCAAGGTCGACTTGCCCGCGCCGTTGGGCCCGAGCAGCCCGATGATGCGTCCGTCGATCGACGCGGTCACTCGCTCGAGCGCGGTGATCGCTCCGTAGCGCTTGGAAAGCTTCTCCAGGGCGATGAGCGGAGCGAACTCGCGGGGGGTGGGGACCCCGACGGCTCTGCCGGCCGGGCGGGGGTTCCCCCCCGTGGGATCGATCAGGGCCGTCATCGCAGCACCTCCACCGTCACGGGGACCACACCGGCGTCGATCATGTCGAGCCGCCGAGCGGCCGCCTCCGATAGGTCGATGATCCGCCCCTTGCCGCCGTACGGTCCGCGGTCATTGATCCGCACCTCGACCGAGCGGCCATTGCGCGTGTTGGTGACCCGGACCCGCGTGCCGAATGGCAGCGAGCGGTGCGCCGCGGTCATCTGGCGCATGTCGAAGCGCTCGCCCGACGCCGTCGGCCCGCCGTGCGCTTCGCGACCATAAAACGTGGCCATGCCGCGCAGGATGACCGGCGCCTCGACGGCCCCGGTCCGCTTGGGCGGCGGCGGCGGGCGCTGCGGAGCCCCGCAGGCCACCACGAGCGCCGCGAGCACGCACAGCCGCCGCACAAAGCGGCGCACGCCGCGACGCCGTGCGACGACGCGCGACGATGCCGCGGCTGCGCTCGCGACCCGCGGCCGCTGCGCACCCTGGCGCCAGGGGTTCTGCTCGCCGTGCGCAGGCGACACCGAGACATCCTACCTCGGAGATTGGGGTCGCGCGGTCCCGGTGTTTCGGGGGTTGAGCCATGGGAGCCCAACGCTCTGCACCCGCCGTTCCATTCGGAGAAGACGGCGGGTCAGCGCGTGCAGCCGGCACCGAGCGTGCGGCCCGCCTTGTCGAGGCCGGCCTTGCGCAGCTGCGCGCCGGTGGGGCCGTCGCCGAGCTTCTTGCGCGCGGCCTCGCCGTGCCCGGGGCCGATCACGTCCCGCAGGTAGGCCTCGCGCTGGAACGTGTCGCTGTGCTCCTTCGTGTGGCACTGGGTGGCGCACAGGTCGGGGGCGGGCGCGAGCGCAATGGCCGCCGGCTTCTCGAGCCCGCCCTTGGCGACGTGGATCGACCCCGGTCCGTGGCAGGTCTCGCACTGCACGTCCCGCAGCTTGTCGTTGTGCCCGAGGTTCGAGCCGCCTGGCTTGTCCCAGCCGGTGACGTGGCAGCCGATGCACTCGAAGTCGAACTGCTGGCCGCGGTCCTCGAGCGTCTTCC
>DATIPJ010001223.1:0-7020 GCA_035472155.1 Kofleriaceae bacterium | reverse complement strand
CCATCGCCATGCGGGCGAAGGTCTCGCGAATATCGCGCGCCGAAGCCAACGGATCCGGCTTGCCGTTCGGGCCTTCCGGATTGACGTAGATCAGGCCCATCTGGACGGCGCCGAGATGGCCGCTGAGCTCGCGGTCGCCCGAATAGCGCTCATCGCCGAGCCAGGTGGCTTCGCTGCCCCAGTAGATGTCTTCCTCCGGCTCCCACACGTCCACGCGGCCGCCGCCGAAGCCGAAGGTCTTGAAGCCCATCGACTCGAGCGCGACGTTGCCCGTCAGGACCAGGAGGTCGGCCCACGAGATCTTGCGGCCGTACTTCTGCTTGATCGGCCAGAGCAGCCGGCGCGCCTTGTCGAGGTTGACGTTATCCGGCCAGCTGTTCAGGGGCGAGAATCGCTGGCTGCCATTGCCTGCGCCGCCGCGGCCATCGCCGATGCGGTAGGTGCCGGCGGCGTGCCACGTCATGCGGATGAACAGCGGCCCGTAGTGACCGAAGTCGGCCGGCCACCAGTCCTTCGAGTCCGTCATCAACGCCAGCAGGTCCTTCTTCAGGGCCGCATAGTCCAGGGTCTTGAACTCCTCGGCATAGTTGAAGTCCCCGCCCATGGGGTTGGACAGCGACGAACGTTGATGCAGGGTGTCGAGTTGCAACTGATTCGGCCACCAGTCCCGGTTCGACGTGCCGCCGCCCGCCTGGTGTTTGAAAGGGCATTTCGCTTCCGTTGACATGGTGCTCTCCGTGTATCCCGTGGCGAGAGATTAAGCGCGAAGTGTTCGCCGTGGAAGTCCGTTGGTTCGATGGCTTCGATAGGCGCTGCCTATCAGAAATCAATTAACTGAGGGTATTTCTAATCAGAGTCCAGCGCGTTGCTGGGCTGGGCGATGCGTACGGTCGGGAATGTGCCGGGAGTGGTAGCCCGCGGGGTGCACGGTCAGCAAGGCTCACGATCAACTCCCATATCATCGCGCCGATGGGGGCGGCTCCGTCCTCCTCGGCATCCCAACTCGTACCACAATGCGGGGCGGGCACATCGCCCCCATGGCCACGAGTTGACGTCCGCTCGGTCCGGGCGGATGGTACGGCGGCCTACTACTCGCCGACGCAGCGAGTGGCGCGCCGGGGCCGGAGGCCGTTCACAATCCGGCCTTGGCGCGCTTCGCCTTGATGCGCTCGAAGCTCTTGGCCTTGTCTGCGACGAAGCGCACGTGTTTTCCGCGGCCGCACTCCTCGATCGAGTCGCGGACCGAGAACTCGAAGCTCACTCGCCGCTTGTCGACGTCGACGATCTTGACGTCGATCGTGACCTCGAGCCCCAGCGGCGTGGCGGCGAGGTGGTCGATCGAGACGTGCGCGCCGACCGAGTCCTCGCCCTCGTCGAGATGGGAGAGCAGGAGCTCGCGGCAGGTGAATTCGACGTCGAGCACCATGCGCGGCGTGGCGTACACCATGCCCTCCTTGCCCATGAAGCCGATGCAGCGGCCTTCGTCGACCATGAGCTGCTTCGTCGAGGACAGGCCGGTCGTCAGCGAGCTCTTCATGGACAGATTGTATCGGTCGCGCGTTCTTGCGGATAGCGCGGCGCGACGCGATGAGGCGCGCACGCGCAGCGCCGCGAGGTCGCGCTGGATGGCGAGCATCGTACGAACGACGCCTGGCGCACAGCCTAGGCGGCGAACGCCCGGACGGCGGCGCGGGCCACGCGCACGAGCCGATCGGGCGCGTGTGGCGACAGGCGATCGAGCGCGGCCACTGCGAGCGTTGCGAGCCATCGCGTCCGGCGTGGTGCAGCGAATTGCGGCACCGGTGCGAGCGCGCCGCGAATCGGCAGCAGCGCGGCGCTGTCGGCCAGCGTTGGCCCTGTACGAAGCTCGGGTCCGTCGAGGCGCGCTGCGGCCTCGGCGCGCTGCGCCGGCGTCGCCTGCGCCAGTGCACGCCCGAGCGACTCCGCGGCGGCGACCAGCTCCGCCACCGGATCGACCATCGTCGCCGCGACGGGGCAGGATGGACACGAGGCGTGCTTCGCGAGGTCGTACGCGCGGCTGCACACCGGGCAATGCAGGTAACTCATCCTGTCTCCAACGTGCGATTGCGCCGACCGCCGGGCAAGTTTCTTGTCCTCGGCGCGTGGCGTCGAACGCGCGATCAGCGCGCGTAGCCGGTGCGCCGCCACAGGTGCAGCCGGCCGGTGCGTCCTAATAACGTCTCGGTCGCCGGGCTCGACAGCTCCTCCCAGAAGTCAGCGAGCGGCTCGGGCAACGTCGCGACCACATGTTCTATCTCTCCGGGAGAGACATACTTGACCAGCAGGCGGATCACCGCCCGCAACACACTCGTCGGATCCAGGCCGTCGTCGGTCTTGAGCTCCTGCTTGACCCGCGCGAGCAGCGCAGGCCGATCGCGGATCCGCGCGGGGTCGTTGGTGACCTTCCAGCCCTCGAAGTAAATGCCGCGCAAGATCGTCGGAAGTTGCGCGGCGAGAGCGACCGCCTCCGCCGCAGATAGCAGATCGCGAATCGCGTGCATTCCCGCGCGCAAGGCCAGCACTGCCCGAGGATGCTCGCCCGGCGCCATCTCGAGCTCCTTGACCACGAACGCCATCCACGTGTTTGCCACCGTCAAATACGAGTCAAAGACATGTAGTCCACGCATGTACACTCTCCTTCGCGGTCGGCAGGGCACTGCGATCAGCGATCGCCTGAGGCGACCTGCACCGGGCATCGGGCGCACGAGCGCCACGTCGCGCGGTTTTGCAAACGCGTGGCCAGCAGCAACGGCCGCCCTCCAAACACAACGCGCAGATGCTGCGTTGCGCGCAACGCACGCGTGCAAGGGGTGCGTGGCTTCTCCATCGGGAGTCCCGCATGCGGATCAGGCGACTGAGGGCCCCCGTTCTCTACGGCAACGTGTGGCATGCGCCGAGATCGATGAGTCGGCTGAGACAAGTCCTTTTATCTCGCGAGGTTCCGGCGACAGTGCCGTCGCGCCGCCGGAGGGCCGGTGTGCTGGCGCGCGTTTCGCCGATGCTCGATGCTGGTGACCGATGCGAACGTTGGTGCTGCTGTGCATGGTTCTGACGGCGTGCGCGCACGCTCTCGCGCCCGTCGCGCCCCGACCCGAGGACGTCGCGAGCGTCGATGGGATGATGAAGGCGTTCTACGACGTCGTGAACGTGGCGCCCGATGCGCCGCGGCAGTGGGACCGCGACCGTACGCTGTACGTGCCGGGGCTCCGGTTCTTTGCGATCGATGGCGCCGGAAAGGTCGCGGTCTACGACCACGCGAGCTTCGTCGCCGACACCGAGCCGCTGATTCGAGCGGGCTTCCGCGAGCGCGAGATCGCGCGCACGACGCGGCGCTACGGCAACATGGTGCATGTCGATTCGACGTACGAGACGCGGCGCGGCCTCGACGGAAAGGACCTCTCGCGCGGCGTGAACAGCATCGAGCTGTACTGGGACGGCGCCCGCTGGTGGATCTCGAGTGTGGTGTGGCAGTCCGAATCCGCGATGTTCCCGATTCCGCCGGAGCTGCTGTCGTCGCCGACACCGGCTTCGTGATACTGTATTGCGCGATGTCCCGCATTTGAGATACCCAGCGGCCCGGCGTGTCCGGGTCACACAACCGAGACGGCTAGCGCTGGTCCTGCGGGTTTGACTCGAGGCCTCCGGGCGCACCGTCTGGAGGATCCATGACCTTCGAGTACGAATCGCCTCTCGAGACCATCGCGGCCATTGCCGCCCAACATGCCGCGAGCGTCGATCGCGGCGACTTCCCGACCGAGGCCGTGCGCGCGCTCGGTGAAGCCGGCCTGCTCGGCCTGGTGAGCGCCACGGAGGTCGGTGGCAAGGGCCTCGGGCTTCCCGCTGCGGCGGCCGTTGTCGAGCGGCTCGCGCGCGAGTGCGGTTCGACGGCGATGGTGCTGTGCATGCACTACTGCGGCACGGTGGTGATCGAGACGTTCGGGCCGGTCGAGGTGCGGCGGGCGATCGCCGCGGGGAAGCATCTGACGACCGCGGCGCTGTCCGAGGCCGGGTCGCGCAGCCACTTCTGGGCTCCGCTGTCGACGGCGACGCCCGATGGCACTGACATCAAGCTCAATGCGCGCAAGAGCTTTGTGACCTCGGCTCGTTATGCAGATAGCTATATGTGGTCGAGCAAGCCGGTCGCCGGCAGCGAGCTGTCGACGCTGTGGCTGGTTCCGCGCAATACGCCCGGTGTGCGGCTGCCGACGTCGGGCTTCGACGGTCTGGGGCTGCGTGGCAACGACTCGTCGCCGATCGTGGCCGAGGACGCGCGGATTCCGGCGGCGGCTCGGCTCGGTGCCGATGGCGCGGGCTTCGGCATCATGATGGGCACCATCCTGCCGTGGTTCAACGTGCTCGCCTCGTCGGTTTCGCTCGGGCTGATGGAGGCCGCGACGCAGCGGACGTGCACCCACGCGGCCGCGACGCAGTTCCAGCATGCGGGCACCTCGATCGCCGACTTGCCGACGATCCGCGCCTACATCGCGCGGATGCGGATCAAGACCGACCAGAACAAGACGCTGCTCGCCGATACGATCGCGGCGATCGGCGCGGGACGCGCGGATACCATGCTGCGCGTGCTCGAGAGCAAGGCCGCCGCCGGCGAAGCCTCCACCGAGGTCACCGAGCTCGCGATGCGCGTGTGCGGTGGAGCGGCGTTCCGCAAGGAGGTCGGCGTCGAGCGCATCTTCCGCGATGCGCGCGCGGCGACGGTCATGGGCCCGACCACCGACGTGCTCTACGACTTCATCGGGAAGGCCGTGTGCGGCCTGCCTCTGTTCTGACCATGAGCGAACCGACCGAAATGGGCGAGCTCATCCTCGGCGCCGTCGCCTACGACGCCAAGGTCGTCCCGATCTGGGAGGGCTTCAAGGCGTACTTCCTCGCGCACGGGCTGCCGTTCGACTTCGTACTGTATTCGAACTACGAGCGCCAGGTCGCCGCTCAGCTGCGCGGCGACATCGACGTGGCCTGGAGCTCGCCGCTGGCGTGGATCCAGACCCAGCGCGCGGCCCCGGACCGTGCGCGCGCGATCGCGATGCGCGACACCGATTGCGATCTGACCAGCGTCGTGCTCGTGCGCGCGGCGGGCGGCCAGGGCGCCGCGGTGCCCGCGATCGCGGACCTCCGCCGCGTCGGGGTGGGCGCCGCTGACTCTCCGCAGGCGACGCTGATCCCGTTACTCGCGCTCGCCGAGGCCGGCGCGCGGGTCGAGCCCGTCTATCACGACATCCTCGTCGGCAAGCACGGCGATCACGTCGGCGGCGAGCGCGACGCCGTCAAGGCACTGCTGGCCGGCACGGTCGACGCCGCGTGCGTGATCGACAGTAACCGGCTCGCGTTCGCGCGCGAGGGGCTGTTCGCGCCCAACCAGCTCCGCGTTGCGCTGCAGACCGCGCCCTACGATCACTGCAACTTCACTGTGCTGGCCAACACCCCGGCGATCGCGCGATTCCGCGAGGTGCTGCTCGCGATGTCGTACGACGATCCGGTCGTGCGCCCGCTGTTCGACCTGGAGGGCCTCACGCGGTGGCTGCCCGGGCGGACATCGGGCTATGCGCTGCTCGAGCGAGCGGTCGATGGTCGACCTCGGTGACCTCGGCCTCGATGAGGGCGCTCATCTGCTGATCAAGCGGGCGCTCGCCCGGCATCGCAGCGTCGTGGTCTCGGGCACGTCGCCGAGCCTTGCGGTCGATGTGCCGGCATGGTGCCGCGCCCGCGGCCATGCGCTGGAGCGCCGCGGCAACGCCTTCGCGATCACCGCCGGGCCGGATCGCTGGCGCCATGCCGAACGGGCCGGCGGCGACGTACCGATCGCCGACCCGCCCGCGCGCTGGGGGCTCGCGGCGCGCGGAGCGCTGGTCGAGGCCGGCGCGCCCGAGCTCGAGCTACCGCTCACGGTGTGGGCCGACGAGGCGGCGCGGCTGTACGCGCAGGCGGCCGCGGCGCAGTGGGATCCGGCGACGGCGATCCCGTGGGATGCGCCGGTCGATCACCCCGACGACGTCGAGGATGCGGTCGTCCAGATCATGACGTACCTGATCGAGAACGAGACCGCGGCGCTGCTGGTCCCGGTCCGCTTCCTGGGCCACGTGCACCCGCACTTCCGCGAGGTCATGCAGCTGCTCGCGATCCAGGCCGCCGACGAGGCGCGCCACATCGAGGTGTTCACCCGGCGCGCTCGCCTGCGCCGCAGCGCGCTCGGGCTGTCGACGGCGAGCGGCCAGGCTTCGCTCGCCACGCTGTTCGACGAGCGCGAGTTCGCGGTCGCCGCGATGCTGCTCGCGGTGCTCGGTGAGGGCAGCTTCCTGTCGCTGCTCTGGTTCGTGCGCGATCACGCGCCCGATGACTGCACGCGCGAGGTCGCCCGGCTCGCCGCGCAGGACGAGGCGCGCCACGTCGCCTTCGGCCTCGCGCACATCGCCCATGCGCTAGCCGTCGATCCGACGCTGCGCAGCCGCCTCGCCACCGCGATCGAGCGCCGCCACACTGCGCTCGCGCACACGAGCGGCCTCAACGAGGAAGTCTTCGACGCGCTGCTGCTGCTCGCCGCCGGCGGGTGGGAGCCCGCGGCCCTGCGGCGCGGTCACGCCGCCGTCGTCGCCCTCTCGCGCGAGATGGACGACGGCCGCCGCTTGCGACTGGGGCGCCTCGGGTTCTCCGTCGACGACGCGGCCCGGCTGTCCGCGCTCCACACGCGGAATTTCATGTAGGCCGTAGCGGGCTTTCGTCCGCTCGCTATTCGAACAGCGTCGCCGGGCCATGGGCGGCGAGATCGAGCCACGCGTGCAGCACGCGCTTCTCGCCGACCCGAGCGATCACGAAATTGCGCGCGGTCGGGGAAAGACCACCGGCGGCGAGCAGCGCTTCATCCTCGGCGAGCGTCGTCGAGAACCGCGCGAGGCCGGCGCGCGCGGCATCGGCCAGCGCCGCGCGCGCGGTCGCCTCGTTGTGGCAACGCGCCCGCGGCTGGGCGAGCATCAGCTGGGCAAATGGCTC
>DATIPJ010001222.1:0-5019 GCA_035472155.1 Kofleriaceae bacterium | reverse complement strand
CGTCGGGTCTTGGCGGTGGCACTGTGTCGTTCGATCCACCGACGTCGGGCGGTGGCGCTTCTACTGGGACAGGCGAGCACAAGCCGTCGGGTCTTGGCGGTGGCACCGTGTCGTTCGATCCGCCGCCGTCGGGCGGTGGCGGTTCTACTGGGACAGGCGAGCAGAAGCCGTCGGGTCTTGGCGGTGGCACCGTGTCGTTCGATCCACAGCCGTCGGGCGGTGGCGGTGGGACCGGGAATATTTGCATGCAATGTAACGGGCTTTCGCCCGGGACCGACGCGATACCGTGCTGTCCGAAGTGAGCTGGCAGCGGGACGCGGGTCCATGCCCCGGCGCGCATGAGCCTTCGCCACAAAGGCCACACCGGGCCGCTCTACTTGCGATTCATGGGCTGCGATTCATGGGCGGCGAGTCATGCGCTGCGAGTCATGCGCTGCGCACCGGTCCATCGTTACCCTCGCGATAGTCGTCGAGGTGCTGCCGGCAGTCCTTGGCCCAGTCCTCGAGGCGCGCGGCGGTGGTCGCCAGCTCGAGCGGTGATGCGATCAGCCGATGCATCACCTCGGCGAGCCGGCCGCGTGCGCGCTGCAGGCGTCCGCGCGCGGTGCCGATCGGGATGTCGAGCGCGGTGGCGATCTGGTCGGTGGTCAGCTCCTCCCAGTAGTGCAGCTCTAGCATCACCTGATCTTCGACGGCGATGTTGCGCAGCGCCTCGAGCAGCACGCGGTGCTCGCGGCGCTGGACGGCGAGCGTTCCTGGCCCCGGATCGAGATCGCACATGGACGTCTCGGCGACATCGAGCTCCTCGCCGCGGCGATAGCGATCGCGCAGGTGCGCCTTCAGGACGTTGTACGCGATCCCGAACATGTAGAGACGGAACTGCTCGTTGTCGCGGATCCGCTCGCGGCTCGCGACGCAGCGCATGAAGGTCTCTTGCACCAGATCCTTGACCGCCTGACTGACCTTGTTGAGGAAGAAGCGCTCGACCATGTCGTAGTAGCGCTCGAACAGCGCTTCGCCGCTGGCGGAGTCGCCCCCTCGCCAGAGCTCGAGCAGCTCGCCGTCCGTTCGGTCCATAGGTCGATGCATACCGCGTCAAAAACCGCCGTGGCAGGGCCGAAGGCGCCAAGACCTGCATCGATCGGGCCATCCGACGAGGATGCGAGGGCCGTCGCGTCGCACCACCGTCGCAAGATGTCCAAGCGGTTTTTGGGGCCGCGACGCACCTGCGGCTCGCTGCACGTCGCTGTTCCGTCGAGAAGCAAAGTGACATCGTCGGCGCCGACATGATCGGACCGAGCCGGCGCGATGTTCTTCGGCTCGCGGGTCTCCTCGGCGCTTCGCTCGCCTGGGGATCCGCGTGCCAGCGATCGAAGCGGCGGTTCACGCCGCGCATCGAGCATTTTCCGCAGGGCGTGGCCTCGGGAGATCCCGACGAGCACAGCGTGCTGCTGTGGACGCGGCGGCCGCCGCTGGAGGGCAGCATCGCGCGCCGGCTCACCCTCGAGATCGCCGAGGACGATGGCTTCGTGCGCGTGGTCGCGACCACTGCCGTCGAGATCGACGCCGCGAGCGACTGGACGTGCCGCGTGCTCGCCGCCGGTCTCGCCCCGGCGCGCACGTACTGGTACCGCTTCATCGACGACGTCGGCAGCGGCAGCCGGATCGGGCGCACGCGCACCGCGCCCGCGCGCGACGACGACCACCCGGTGCGCTTCGCGTTCGTGAGCTGCCAGAACGTGTGTCAGGGCGCGCAGAACGCCTACCGCCGCATGATCTTCGAGGACGAGCGCCGCCCCGAGGCCGAGCAGCTCGGCTTCGTCCTCCACCTCGGCGACTTCATCTACGAGGTGACGTGGTATCCCGAGGATCGCCCGCAGGGCATGTACGCGCGCAAGCTGCGCGACGTCGTGCGGTTCGAGACCGGCGAAAAGATCCGCGACTTCCACGTGCCGGTCACGGTCAACGACTACCGCGCGCTGTATCGCGCGTACCTCGACGATCCGGACCTTCAGGACGCCCGCGCGCGCTGGCCATTCGTCTGCGTGTGGGACAACCACGAGTTCTCGTGGCGCGGCTGGCAGAGCATCATGAAGTTCGACGGGCCGCGCCCGGGGCAAACGCGCAAGGTCGCCGCCAACCAGGCGTGGTTCGAGTATCAGCCGGCGCGCGTCGTCGCATCGGGCGGCGATCCGCGCACGCAATTCACCGCGCCCGCGGTGGCCGATGTCCCCGTCGAGCACTTCGACGAGCGCGGCCTGGGCCAGGAGCCCAACAACCTCGCCGCCATCCGCAGCCTCGTCATCTACCGCTCGCTGCGCTGGGGCAAGCACCTCGACCTGATCCTCACCGACAACCGCTCGTTCGCGATGGAATCGGCGATGGACCGGCCCGAGATGAAGCCATTCGAGGCCAAGGAGTTTCCGTACCTCGCGCCGCTCGACGTGATCGAGGCGTTCGACGCCGGCAAGGCGTTCCCGGGCGGCGCTCCGGCCACGATCCGGTTCGGCGGCGCCGACCTGCCCAACCCGCGGGCCGATCATCCGCCGCAGACCGCGCTCGGCTGCGAGCAGAAGGCCTGGTTCCTCAAGCAGCTCGAGACCTCGACGGCGACCTGGAAGATCTGGGGCGCGTCGTTCGCGACCCTCGACGCGCGCACCGACGCGGCGAACCTGCCGGCCTCGTTCGGCGCGCGCTGGCCGGGCGCGAGCTACGCCGCATTCAGCGGCGGCGATTGGAGCGGCTACCGCACCGAGCGCGCCGAGATCTTCGAGCGCGTGCGGCGCAGCGGCATCACCGGCTTTGCGATCGTGAGCGGCGACCGCCACTCGTTCTGGGCCGGCCTCGCCTCTCCCTCGTTGCCCCCGCAGCCCTTCGAGCCGGTCGGCGTCGAGTTCACCTGCGGCTCGATCTCGGCGCCCGGGCTCATCGAGGCCGCCGAGTTCCGCTTCCCCGCGAGCCTCGCGATGCGCGACCTCTACATCCACCGGCGCGCGCCGGGCGGCCCCTACGAGCCGACGCTCAACCTGCTGCTCCTGCACGGTGTCGCGTCATGCCTCGAGTACACCAAGACCGGCGACCTCGAGCGCGCCCTCGCGCTCTCCAACCCCGACGTCGCGCCGCACCTGTCGTGGCTCGACTTCGGCGGCCACGGCTACGCCGTCGTCGAGCTGACCGCGACCACCATGGAGACCGAGTTCGTGTGCATCCCGCGCCCGCTCGAGCGCGCGACGGGCCTCGACGGCGGCCCGCTCGCCTACCGCGTCGCGCACCGCGTGGCCCTCTGGCCCGCGGGCCAGTCGCCGCACCTCGAGCGCACGCGCCTCGAGGGCAAGCCGCCGCTCGCGACCTAGCTCTTCGACGACCCGGTGCGTGCGCTGGCGGGGGCATCTGCGTTCGCCGCGTCCGCCGCCGCGCCCGTGACGCGTCGCCACTCGGAGCGCGAGCGCAGCACGCAGTCCTCGATCGCCAGACCGGCGAACCAGTTGCCGGTCACGCAGATCCGCTGCCCGGCGAGCGCGGCGTCGAGCCCGGCGACGACCTCATGGTGGCCGAGCGCCGGTGACGGCAGCACCGTGCGCCGCTCGGCCCGCTCGGCGAAGTCCGCGCGCGTCACCCCGAGCAACGCCTCCGCGCGCGCGAGCTTCTCCTCCTCGCTGTGCCCGGGCTGAAAATGAAACGCGAAGCCGCGCCATGTCGGGTCGGGCACCACGTCGCGCGTCACCACCGAGTGAAAGATGTCCCCGCGCGGGATCAAGAACGTCGAGTACGGCACCGCCTCGACCTTCTCTGCGCGCACCACCAGCCCCAGGGTGTCGACCGTCGCCTCGCCAAGCTCGCCGACCTTCCCGGCCACCTCGGGCAGCACGCGCCCGAGCAGCCGCGCGGCGGCCCGCGGCGGCGTCGCCACCGCCACGATCTCGGCGCTCAGCCGTTCGCCATCCACGAGCGTCACCGTGAACCCGGCGCCCGCGCGCTCGATCTCGGTCGCCGCGCGCCCCGACACGATCGTCACCCCCGCCTGCCGGCGGATCCGTTCCGCCGCCGCGCCGAGGCCACCCTTGAGCGTGAAGCTCCGCCGCACGTCCTTGCGCCGCGGCCGCTTCTTGAACAGCATGTCCGCCGGAAACCCATCGGCGCGCTGCGACGGCACCGCCGACAGCATCGGCCCGAGCACCTGCTCGTAGTTGCGCGCGCCGACGATGCGGCCCCAGTGCTCTTGCACCGACTTGCCGTCGGGCGACGCCCCGATCATCCGCGGCAGCGACCGCAAGAGCTCCCACCACTTCATCCGGCGCAACAGCCCGCCGAGATTTTTCCCGGGCAGAATCCCCTCCTGCGACACGAACCGCAGCACGGGCTTGCCGCGCGCCTGCAGCTCGCCCATCAGCTCGAGCCCCTCGAGCATCTCGATGAACGCGCCGTACGAGTTATAGCAGGTGTGCGCCCCGAGCTCGATCCAGAACCCATCGCCGAACGTCCGCGTATCGACGCAGCCCCCCACACGCCCCTCCGCCTCCACCACGCACACCGCCCGCCCCGCGCGCGCGGCATGGAATGCGAAGCGGAGGCCCGACATGCCTCCTCCGATGATGACGACGTCGTGGCTGGGCACGGCCGCACTGTGACACGGCGAGGCGGCCCTCTTCCACGCCGAAGACCCGAGGACGTCTGCGTGCGTTACGATGGCATCCGGAGGAGGCCAACCATGAGGAGAGCCGTGATCGCCGCCGCAGCTGTTCTGGCGGGTGTGCCCGGTACTGCGAGCGCGTTTTGCGGGTTCTATGTCGCCGGTAGTGATCAGCAGCTGGTTGCCGATGCGACGCAGGTGGTGCTGATGCGCAAGGGGACGCGCACGGTGCTGTCGATGCAGAACAACTACAAGGGGCCGCCCGAGGCGTTCGCGGTCGTGATCCCGGTGCCGGTGGTGCTCAAGGAGCAGGACGTGAAGGTCCTGCCGGCGGCGGTGTTTGCGAATGTCGAGCGGATGGGGGCGCCGCGGCTGGTCGAGTACTGGGA
>DATIPJ010001221.1:0-4823 GCA_035472155.1 Kofleriaceae bacterium | reverse complement strand
ACCCGGGTGCCGCCTGCGGGCGCGCCGGCGAACGCGGCGTCGAGATCATCGTGGCGCGTGACCGGATCGTCGATACCGACGATCGTGAGCGGAGCGCCGCGCACGTCGGCCACGGTGGTGGTGTTTTGCAGCACCTCGTAGCCGTTGCGCTCGAGCGCGGACTTCATGCCCGAGCCCCACACGAAGTAGTCGTGGTTGCCCAGGACGGCGAGCACGCGAGGCGCCTCGAGGCCGGCGAGCTGATGCGCGGCGAGCGCGACCTCGTGGCGGCGCCAGCACACGTAGTCACCGGTGAGCGCGATGAGATCGGGGCGCGCTGCGTTCGCTGCGTCGATCGCGGCTCGAATGTGCGACGCGGGCGTGAGATTGCCGACGTGAATATCGGAGAGATGTGCGATCCGTACGCCATCGTGCCGCGGATCGAGCCCTTCGATCAGAACCTCGTGCTCGACCGCGCGAGGCGGAATCGGATCTGGCATTCGCCGCACTGTAGGATGTCCGAGCCGCTTGGCAACGCGGGGCCTGTGGCGCACCGGTGCGGTGCCACGGTTGGCTTTGCATCATGTGCGCGAGCCTGGCAGCATGAAGGGGCATGGCAGTCGCCGCTCGCCCTGGCCCCTCGGATGCGCGCGTGCCCTGCCCGCTGTGCGGAGGGCTCATCCACCCGATCGCCGGCAAGTGCAAGCACTGCAAGGCGGATCTGACGGGCTATCACGCGGCGCGGCCGGCCGCGAGCACGCCGCTACCAGCGCTGCATCGGCCGAGCAACGGGCACGCGCCGCACGCGCAGGCCAATGGCCATCCGGCGCACGCGGCGGTCGCCACCGCGGTCGCGGCTGCCGAAGCGCAGCCGGTGCTGCCGCCGCGCCCGACGGCGCCGAGCCACGCCGCCGAGCCCGCGACGTCGGCGTGGCGCAGCTGGCCGGTGCTCGTGATCGTGATCGCGATGCTCGCGATCATCGCCGCCGTCGTGTTGATGATGTGGCCCGAGAGCAGCGCGCGTGGCGGCGACCGCAAGCGCGCGCTGCCGCCGCCGCCCGCGCCCGAGCACATGCCGACCACGGTGCCCGATCCGCGCACCGCGCCCAACCGGCAGAGCCAGGCGCCGCGCGCCAACCCCGATCCGTGGGCGACGCCGTCGGATCCGCCGGCGAAGGACCCGGGCGGCAAGCCCGACGCCACCGACGATTCGACCGACGCGGCCGACTCGACCGACGATGACGACCTCGCACCGCTCAAGGATCCGTTCGCCGATTCGCACGCGTCGCGCAGCGGCCTGCGGTTCAACCGCCCGGGCGCGCTGTTCGGCACCATGGTCGTGCACGTGTGCCGCAAGATGCTCGAGTGCGGCGTCGCCGATCCGCTGGTGACCAACCAGTGCGAGCGGTTCTCGCGCGTGCTGCCGCAGCCGCCGCCGCAATGCCCCGCCGCCACGCGCTGCTTCCAGCACATCGATGCGATGGCGTGCGGGACGCAGCCCGCGACGCTGGCACACGTCGCCACGCTGCTCAACCAGTTCATCGACTGCCACGACGCGATCCGCTGCTGAGCCGCGCCGGGCGGCGCTGGGGTAGCATCGCCGCGTGAGCCTGCCGTTCGAAGTGTTTCGTGAGCCCGCTGCGATGCGCGCCAAGGCCGAGGACCTGCGCCGCGATGGCCGCCGCATCGCGGTCGTCCCGACGATGGGCGCCCTGCACGACGGCCACCTCGCGCTGATCCGCGCCGCGCGCGCCCGGGCCGACGTCGTGATCCTCACGATCTTCGTCAACCCGACGCAGTTCGGGCCCAGCGAGGACCTGGCGAAGTATCCGCGCGACGAGGCCGGCGACCTCGCCAAGGGCCGGAGCGCGGGCGCCGATCTAGCGTTTTGCCCCGACGCCGCGGCGATGTATCCGCCCGGCAGCCAGACGTTCGTCGAGGTGCGCGAGCTGCAGAAGCCGCTGTGCGGCGCGAGCCGCCCGGGGCACTTCGCAGGCGTCGCGACGGTCGTGAGCAAGCTGTTCCACATCACGCAGCCGCACCTGGCGGTGTTCGGCGAGAAGGACTACCAGCAGCTGGCGATCATCCGCCGTATGGTGCGCGACCTCGACTTCGGCATCGAGATCGCCAGCGTACCGATCGTGCGCGAGGCCGACGGCGTGGCACTGAGCTCGCGCAACGCGTACCTGTCGGCCGAGCAGCGGCGCTCGGCGCGCTCGCTGTCCGCGGGCCTCGCCGCCGCCGAGCAAGCGTTCGCCGGCGGAGAGCGCCGCGCCCAGGCGCTGCTCGCCGCTGCGCGCGCACCGATCGAGGCCGAGCCGGCCGCGCGCATCGATTACGTGGAGCTGCGCGACGCCGACGAGCTGACGGCGCTCGAGCACGTGCAGCGGCCCGCGGTGCTCGCGATGGCGGTGTTCATCGGGACCACACGCCTGATCGACAACCGCGTGCTCGGCGCCGCGAACAAGTAGCGCTACGCGAGCACCGGCCACGGGATGTCGCGCATCCCGCCCTGCCAGTTATCGTGGCGGCCATCCCAGTGGGTGATCTTGACCGTGCCGCGATCGAAGTCGTCGAGGGTGTTGAGGTTGATCGAGACGAAGTCGCCGCCGATCTCGGCGAGGTGGCCGATCCCGAAGCAGTGCACGCCGCAATGCTTGCAGAACGTGCGTCGCGAGATCTTGCCGCCCCACTCGTAGGTCGACGCACTGTCCTCGCCGGCGATCTGACGGAACGCCGCGGGCTTCACGATCGCGCCGACCTGAGCAATCTTGGTGCAGACGCTGCAGTTGCACATGCTGCCGCCGGCGGCGAGGTCGAGCTCGACCTCGTAGCGGATCTGACCGCAGTGGCATCCGCCAGTGTGCTTGGTGGGGGTCGGGGTCGGGGTCGGGGTCGCGCTCGTCATCGTCGTGCTCCTTGATGTGTTCGAGGGATGCAACGAGCCTACGAGCTGCTTCTGACAGCCTTGTGTCAGCTTTGTACTTACGCCGCGCGGGCGATCGCGCCGAGCTTGGCGGCCAGCCCGAGGCGATAGAACCGGCGCAGCTCGGCCAGCATCTCGGGGATCCGGCGCGGCACGACGAACGCGCGCTCGAGCCAGCTCGCGTAGCGCTGGGCATTGTCGTTGGCCGCGCGGTAGCGGGAGTGCTCGTCGTGATCGAGGTCGAGGTCGTAGGCGGCGTCGCCGAACAGCCGCCGGCGCAGCGCCGCCGAGACCGCGGCTGCGGGCTCGGTCGTGAGCAAGCACGTCACGTACTTGTCGACCTCGGCCTGGAGCTCGAGCTCGAGCTGGCTCACCGGCCGCCCGGCGCGCGCGCAGCACACCGCGTAGATGAAGTGGCTGACGCCCTCGATGGCAAGCAGGAAGTCACCCAGGTTGTGCTCGCCGAGCCGGCGCGATGGATCGTGGCTGGTGAGGTTGGCCAGCGCGTGCGGATCGATGAACAGCGCGAGCGCCATCTCGCCCTCGGACTCGCACACCAGCAGCTGCTCGCGCGGCCGGCGCGCCGGCGCGATCGCATCGCGCAGCTCATCGCCGACGACGAAGTCGCCGACCTCGACCCCGGTGTCGACCCGGTACAGCGCCTCGAGGCCGCGCTGCACACGCCCGAGCGTGCAGACCGGACCCGAACGACTCGGTCCGGCGGCGGCCGGCACTACTGAATCACCTTGCTGCCGGGGTCGACCAGGAGCCCCGCCTGCTTGAGCTTCTTCTCCACCCACTCGTCGCGCGTGCGCAGCCAGATCTCGTAGAGGCGGCCGATGTCGCTGCTCGCGTTGAGCTCGGCGATCGTCACCCGCTTGCGGACGGCGGCCAGCACATCCACGAAGCGCGGGAACTTGGCTGCGAGCTCCTCGTACACCTCGCCGATCGACTTGCGGGGCCCGAGCGACCGCGCCAGCTGCGTGTACGCCTGCTGGCCCAGGCCCACGTAGTAGTCGACATCCACCAGCGACCGGTTCAGCGACTCCGCGAAGAAGCCGGCGACATAGAGCGACGTGTCGCCGACCTCCTTGAGCGTGTGCATGCGCTGCTGCGGGCTGGTCGCGGCGGCCGCGAGCTTGATGCCCAGCGGCTCATCGCTGAGCCGCGCCCGGGTGAACTCCCCGAGCAAGCCGACGAGGTACCAACCCGCAGGTTCGGAAGCGTTGAGATCAACTGCCGAAAGCGCGTCGGTCACGACCTCGTGGAAAAATTCGTCCACCGAAGTTGCGAGCGTGACGTCCATGGTTTGATCCTTCGGCCATCTGCCAATCTACGCAAGAACTCCTCTAATCCTCCGGGCTTAGATCCCCTCCTGAGCAGGCCTCCAAAGCGCGGATCGCCGCCGGCGCGCGTGCGCCGACGCCGCACCCAGTCGCCAACGAAAACGGCCCGCTAGGGCTTGCGCACACCACGCGCCCGCCTTACCAAGGCGCCTGTTAGCACTCGGTCGAGGTGAGTGCTAACAAACGACCGGTTTGCCGAGAACTATCACAGGAGAAAGCCAAGCCATGAACGTTCGCCCGCTGCAGGATCGCATCCTGGTACGCCGCGTCGAGGAGGTCGAGAAGACCCGCGGCGGCATCATCATTCCGGATTCCGCGAAAGAGCGCCCGCTCGAGGGCAAAGTCATCGCCGTCGGCTCGGGCAAGCGCACCGAGGACGGGACCCTGATCCAGCTCGACGTCAAGGCGGGCGACCGGATCCTGTTTGGCAAGTACGCCGGCACCGAGATCAAGGTGGACGGCGTGGAGCACATCATTCTGCGCGAGGACGAAGTCCTCGGCGTCATCGAGTAAGGAGCAAGTCATGAGCGCCAAGGACATCATTTTCGACGAGCGGGCCCGCAGCCGCATCA
>DATIPJ010001220.1:0-4355 GCA_035472155.1 Kofleriaceae bacterium | reverse complement strand
CCTCGCGGACCTGCGGCGCGCGCAGGTTCTCGACCGAGACCCGGCCGCCCGCGCTGGGCGCGTTGCCCTCGCCCGCGCGCGCGTAGAGCTGGAGCGAGGCCCAGTCGAGCTGGGTCGCGTCCTCGGCGAGGTGCTGGCGCGCCGCGATGAACGCCTCCTCGAGCGTGGTCTTGCCGCCGATCAGCGTCTCGTACAGCCGCGCGGCGAGCCGGTTCGAGCCCGACGTCGAGAGCGGAAACCGCGACGCGATCACCGCGGGGATCCCGATGCGGTGCAGCGCCTGCGCGACGCTGCCGAGCTGGTTGCCGACCGCGCCGACGTTGCCGCCATCGCACGCCGCGAGCACGACGAGCCGCAGCGTGTCGGCGTGCGGCGCCAGGATCTGGCGCAGCCGGCCGGCGTCGACCGCCACCGTGCTATCGCCGTCCTCGTCGCCGTCGAGCGCGAGCCCGAACGTGCTGCCGGTGGCGGTGCCGTGGCAGAGCAGGTGCAGGATGCGCACCGGCTTGTCCTCGGCGGTCGCCGCCTTGAGCCGCTCGGCGAGCCGGCCGCACGAGGCGTGTGCGAGCACGTCGCGCTCGGCGTCGAACGGCTGTGCACCGGCATCGCACGCGCCGTGGATCGCCGCCTGATGCTCGGCCGCCGGGACCTGCCCCGACCACGCGAACAAGACGCGCGACCCCTCGAGGTCGGCCGACGCCACGCGGGTCTCGGTGTCGGGCCACTCGTAGCGGACCAGCACGCCGGGCAGCTCGCCGAGGTGCTGCCCGCTGGCCTCGATCGTCAACAGCTCCCAGGGCAGCACGTACAGCTCGGCGGCGCCCGAGCGGATCGTCATGAACACCGGCCGCCGCGTGCCGACCGCCGTGCGGATCTTGTCCTCGGTCACCGGCCACTCGGTCGACGACAGAAAGTCGCGGAGCCGCTCGCCGAGCCGCTGCACCACCACCGGATCGCGCCCGGGCTGGCGCACGGCATCGAGGTCCGACAGCAGCGCGTCATTCCAGGGCAGCGTGGCATTGTGAAAGCCGCCGCCCGGTCCGCGCAGCACATAGCTTTGCGGAGCGAACACGAATGCTTCGGCGCAGTCCGCATCCGCTGCGCGCGCCAGCTCGAGTGTCACAGTGAGTGGTTCAGGTCCCCGCATTCCCCACGCCCGTCAGCAAAGGTAGCACGCAGTCTTGCATACACCGATCGCGGGACTGTCCGCATGGTCCTTGCGTCGGAGAAGACTGCCAATCGAGGTGTTGCTCGACTGTGAGGGAAGCGTGTGGGACATCGCACCAGGGCCGGCCGCGCGGCTCTTTCAGAGAGATAACGGACGATCGGGAAAGAATTCCTCGCGAACGCTCGGTTCCGTCCGCCGACCGCGTCCACCGCCCGTGACTTTCCGGCACCTGACGGAAATGGATGCAAGGCGACCCGACGTGAGCCCCGACACCCCGACGGTCTCCGGCGCGGCTCGGGGCGTCGGACCGAGCCAACAAGGACCGGAAACTCCTCGGTTGCTCGCCATGCGGGGAGGCGAGCCGGCGCCCGGCGCCCGGCGATCGGGGAGGTCGGCGCCGCGGGCGGGCGGCCGCGAGGCGCACCTTTCGGCAGGCACGGCTCTCGCAGTCCTCCCAGGCATGATCGACGCTGCGCGTCTCGAGCTGACCGAGCTTTGGTGCCGGGCGATGGACGCGCACGACCAGCAACCGCTGACCAGCGGGGCCGCCCTGGCCGCCGCCGCGGTGGCACATGAAGACAGGCGCCGGCGCGGCGCGGGCATCCCCAGCATCTTCGATCTGTCTGCCGCGGGCTTCCCCAGCATCATCGATCTGTCGCGCCGCGGTTCGCCGGGGCGCAGGCTGCGATGAAGATCCTGGTGGTCGACGATGACCCGGGCGTCCGCTTCGCGCTGACCGAGGTGCTCTCCGAGCGCGGCCATCGCGTGGTCGCGGCCGCCTCCGGGCAGGAGGCGCTCGGCAAGCTCGACGGCGTCGACGTGGTCGTCACCGACCTCGTGATGCCCGGCATGGACGGCCTCGAGCTGGTCTCGCGGATCGCCGAGCGCGCGCCCGCGCTGCCGGTGCTCCTGGTCACCGCGCACGGCTCCGATCAGATGGTCCGCATCGCCCAGGGGCGCGGCGCCTGCGGCTGCCTGCGCAAGCCGTTCGACATCGACGAGATCGCGGTCGCCATCGAGCTTGCGCGCGCATCGCGCGGCTGACGGCGGCGATTCGGCGGGCACGATCTTCGTGCTTGACGAATGTCGCGACCTAGCTATAGATATATCTAAAGACGCATCGTAACGATGGGTCGAGATAGATGAGATACAGGAGAATGATGATGTTTTTTGATGAGCAGCGGCCCTGGTTTGCCGGCGGTCGCGGTCCGCATGGTTCCCGCCGGCGCGGTCCGCATGGCTTCGGTCGACGCGGTGGCGATGGCGGCCGCGGCTGGCCTGATCTGTTTGGCGATCGCCCGCCGCGCGCGGAGCGCGGTGGCGTCCGCTACCTCGTGCTGGCCGCGATCGCCGACACGCCGCGCCACGGTTACGAGATCATGGCGGTGATCGAGGAGCGCAGCGGTGGGGCGTACCGCCCGAGCCCGGGCGTGATCTACCCGACGCTGCAGCTGCTCGAGGAGCTCGGGCACGTGCGCGTCAGCGAGCGCGAAGGCAAGAAGGTGTATTCGATCACCGCGGCTGGCACGCGCGAGCTCGAGGAGCACCGCGACGAGGTCTCGAGCTTCTACGAGCAGTCCGAAGACGTCTGGAGCGACCATCAGGACGCCCTGCACGACGTCATGGATCGCGTGCGCAGGCTGCTTCGCGCATTCCGGCGTGCGGCGCGCCGCGGTCGGCTCAATCAGGCGCGCCTCTCGCGGGTCAAGACGATCCTCGACGAAGCGGTGACCAAGCTCGAGACGCTGTTCGACGAATCGTAGCGACGACGCGCGAGTCACGCGCGAACGATCGTCGTTGCGTGCAAGGAACGCCGAGAAACTGCCGGTCGGCCTTCATTCCAGACAGGCTGGCGCGAAGACGGTGTCGGCCTTGCTCGATTGTCACGATCCAGTGGCGCGTTGAAATAAAGCGCAATCGCGTGGGGATCGCGATTCCCGCTCCCCTCATGACGCCGGCGATCGCGGCCCGCGTGGACCCTCGCGATCGACCGCGGAAACGTTCCGCGCCCGACGCGGGGGCCGTGATCGCACGCATGTACTCCGTGGTGTGACCGTTGCGAGGCGAGATCACCCGCGCGCTAAGTTCTGCAGATTCCCGGACCCGATCGAGGCTCTGTACAGGACTGTCACGGGCGAATCCGCCCAGCGTGCCGTGGTGACTCAACTGCGCGAAGTCATTAGGCAATTGACCGAATCGGGGTTACAACGAGGAAGTGACAACCCCCAGCCACATCGGTCAATACCGGATCGTTCGAAAGCTCGGCGCAGGTGGCATGGGCATGGTGTTCCTCGGCGAGCACATGCTGCTGGGCCGCCGCGCAGCGATCAAGACGCTGCTTCCCACCGTTCAGGTGAATCAGGAGATCGTCGAGCGCTTCTTCAACGAAGCGCGCGCCGCTTCGGCGATCACCGACCCGGGCGTCATCCAGATCTTCGATTTCGGCTATCACGTCGACGGCACCGCGTACATCGTGATGGAGCTGCTCGAGGGCGAGGCGCTGTCGGCGCGCATCGATCGGGTCGGCAAGCTGCCGCTGCCCGACGCGATCCGCATCGCGCGCCAGATCGCCGGCTCGCTCGCGGCCGCGCACGCGCGCAACATCGTGCACCGCGATCTCAAGCCCGAGAACATCTTCCTCGTGCGCGACGCCGAGGCGCAGGGCGGCGAGCGCACCAAGATCCTCGACTTCGGCATCTGCAAGCTCAGCCAGGCCGACGGCGACGTCGCGGTGACCCAGGTCGGCGCGATGGTCGGCACGCCGGTGTACATGTCGCCGGAGCAGTGCCGCGGCGCGAGCGATGTCGATCATCGCTCCGACATTTACGCATTCGGCTGCCTGGTGTTTCACATGCTCACGGGCCGGCCGCCATTCGTCGGTGAATCGTCGGGCGATCTGATCGTCGCGCACATGCAGGCCGACCCGCCGGCGCCGAGCCTCTATGTCTCGGGCCTGCCGTTCGAGGTCGACGCGCTGCTCCTGCGCTGCCTGGCCAAGGCGCCGGAGGACCGCTTCTCGTCGATGTCCGAGCTGCACCTCGTGCTCGGTGACATCTATGCGCAGCTCGATCCGGTCGACTACACGGCCACGCCGGTGACCCCCGCGATGCAGCGCGGCCAGGGCTTCCGCTCGGTCTACGACGGCAACTTCTCGCGCATCGCGGGCGGCTCGTCGCGGATCTCGCCG
>DATIPJ010001219.1:0-3232 GCA_035472155.1 Kofleriaceae bacterium | reverse complement strand
GCCGGAAGAACAGGTCGAGCCGGAACTGACCGGCGTGCACCGCGTCGTCGATCGCGCGGTTGGTCGCGGCGATCACCCGGACGTCGATCGCGACCTCGCCGCCGCCGACCGGCCGGACCCGCGACGACTCGAGCACCTGGAGCAGCTTGCTCTGGGTGTCGAGCGGCATCTCGGCGATCTCGTCGAGGAAGATCGTGCCCTGCGAGGCCTCGACGAACAGGCCGTCGCGCGACTCGCGGGCGTCGGTGAACGCGCCGCGCCGCACGCCGAACAGCTCGGCCTCGACCAGCCCGCTCGGCAGCGCCGCGCAGTTGACCTGGACGAACGGCCCGTCGCCGCGCGGGCCGCGGTCGTGGAGCCAGCGCGCCAGCGCGCCCTTGCCGGTGCCGCTCTCGCCGGTGATCAGCACGCTCGCCATCGAGCGCGACGCGCGGCGCGCGACGTCGAGCACCTTGACCATCGCCGGGCTCGACGCGACCAGGCTGCCGCGGTCGTCGCCGAGCTCGCGGCGCAGCCGGACGATCTCGCGCCGCATCGAGCGCTCGCGCAGCGCGCGCTCGATCGCGAACAGCAGCGCCGGGATCTTGAACGGCTTGGTCACGAAGTCGCACGCGCCGGCGCGCACCGCCTGGACCGCGAGCTCGATGCTGCCGAACGCCGTGATCAAGAGGACGAGCTGCCCCGGCCTGCGCTCGCTCAGCTCGGCGAGCAGCTCCGTGCCGCGCAGCTGGGGCATCTCGACGTCGCTGATCACGATGTCGAACTCGCCGGTCGCGGCGCGCTCGATGCCGGCGCGCGGCGAGGTCTCGCCGACCGCGGTGTAATGCGGCGCGAGCTCCTCGACGAGCAGCTCGACCACCGCGGGGTCGTCATCGATCACCAGGATCTTCGCGTCCACCATCCGGTCCAGGTCGATCTAGCGCATCTTGGCCGCGCGCGGCGGAAAGCTCACGGTGAATTGTGCCCCATCGCCGGAGCTCGCAGTGATCGTGCCGCCGTGCTCGCTGACGATCGCGCGGACCACCGCGAGGCCCAGGCCCGTGCCGCCCTCCGACGCGCGGGTGGTGAAGAACGGCTCGAACAGCTGGGCGGCCATCTCCGGTGGAATGCCGGGCCCGGTGTCGCGCACGATCAGGCGCACGCTCGCCGGCTCGCCGACGCGCTCGACGCGCTCGACGCGCACGGTGATCCGTCCGCCGCGCGGCGTCGCGGCCAGGGCATTGCGCACCAGGTTGAGCACGAGCTGCTGCATCTGATCCTCGTCGGCGTCGATCGCGAGCGGGCCGCCTGCGCTCTGGAGCTCGAGGGCGACGCCGCGGCGCCGCGCCTCACCGTCGAGCAGCTCGAGCACGGTGCGCACCGGGCGCGCCAGGTCGCATGCGGTGATCACGGCGGGGCGGCGGCGGCCGATCGACAGCAGCTGATCGACGATCCGGGTGATCCGCGCGGTCTGCTCGACGAGGATCTCGGCCTGGCGGCGGGTCTCGGGATCCGGGCTGCGCGCCTGCAGCGCCGAGGCGCGGCCGGACAGCACCTGGAGCGGCGAGCCGATCTCGTGCGCCAGCCCGGCCGACAGCTGGCCGATCGTGATCATCTTGTCCACGCCCTGCAGGCCGCGCTCGAGGCGGAGCCGCGCCTCGGTCTCCTGGTCGATGCGCGCGCGGGCGTCGCCGAGCGCCGCGACCATCGCGTTGAACTCGTCGACCAGCCCGCCGATCTCGTCGTGGCGGACCAGCGCGACCCGCGACTTGAAGTCGCCATCGCGCACGTGGGCGATGCCGTCGAGCAGGGTCGCGAGCGGCCGGCTGATGTACGCCGCGCCGAGCAGGATGCCGCCCAGCATGGTGACCACGACGAACGCGACCACGACGGCGATCAGCCGCCAGCGCGTGCGCGCGAGGTCGGCCTTGAGGTCGTCGATCACGCGCGCGACGACGATCGCGCCGATCACCGCGCCGCTGTCGCTGGTCAGCGGCGCAGCGTAGTTCATGCGGTCGTCGCCGAGCTCGATGCTCTCGTGCGCGGTGAGCGCGGCGCGCCGCGCCAGGGCCTCGGTGGTCGCGTCGACCGCATCGCCCTTGCTGCGCGCGATCTCGTGCGCATCGACGTCGTGGACGTGGATGAAGATCTTGGGCTCGAGCGACTCGAGCGCGCGCAGGGTCTCGTCGATGTCGGCGCGCTGACGGTCGCGCAGCGCGTTGCCCAGCGAGGTCGCCAGCGATCGCCCGAGCGTCAGGACCTCTCGCTCGGTCGCACTGTCGAGGTCATCGACCTCACTCCCATAGGCGACCACCGCATAGCCGCCGAACAGGATGAGCCCGAGCAGCGTGAGCGCAATGGTGAACCGCAACCGGATCGACACGACTACACGACTGCCTCAGGTGAGGCAGGGTTGCATAGCCCCCCGCGCGTTAACGGCGAATGAACGCGCGGGGTCCGTCGACGACCGCCGCGCGTGCGCTGGCACGCCGCGTGGACAGGCGCCCGGCCGTGCAAATGCGTTTGACCTGGCTGTGGCCCTGGCTCGTGTGCGTGGCGGCATGCTCCCCGGCGGCGGGGGAAAATGTCTCGTTCTCTCCGCCGCCGTCGACGCCGCGCCCCGACGGCACGGTGCGCCTGTCACGCCGGTCCGCGCCGTACGTCGCGACCGAGAAGGTCGAGCGGGGCGCTTCGTCCCCGGTCGTGCTCGCGCCCGCGCGGCTTGCGTTTCGCGACGGCGCGGTCTCGCAGGTCGCCACGCCGATCGTGGGGCGGATCGCCGAGATCCACGTCAAGGCCGGCGACCGCGTGAAGCCCGGTGACGCGCTGGTCACGATCTCGTCGCCCGATGCCGCCGCGGCGCGCGCCCAGCTCGCCGCCGCCGGCGCCGAGCACGACGCCGCGGTGCAAGAAGCCGCACGCCAGGACGCGATGGCGCAATCGGGCGTCGGGGTCGAGACCGAGCGCGTCGCGGTGCGCTCGCGGCTGCGCCAGACCGAGGCCGAGCTCGCGCGCACCCAGACCACGGTCGCGATGCTCGGCGGAGGCGGCGGCTCGACGGTGGTGCTTCGCGCCCCGATCGAGGGCACGGTGATCGCGCGCCGCACCACGGTCGGCGCGGTCGCCCAGCCCGGCGGCGATCCGCTGATCGAGATCGGCAACCCGACCGCGCTGTGGGTGGTCGCCGACGTGTTCGAGCGCGACCTCGTGCACGTGCGCGACGGCGCCGCGGTCGACATCGAGCTGTCGACCC
>DATIPJ010001218.1:0-3089 GCA_035472155.1 Kofleriaceae bacterium | reverse complement strand
CGTCCCGAGGCTCACCGGCAGGGGAGCTGCCGGCGCCACCGAGAACGTCACCTGTGGCCCCTTCTCGTCGGTGATCATGCACACGCTGCGATCGGTCAGCCGGTACGTCTTGCCCTCGACCAGCGGCGCCGCCGGCACCAGCAAGTAATCCCCGTTGTCGAGCGCCTGCGCGGTCAGCGCGAGCATCACCCCGGGCGCCGCCATGTCCTCGAGCACCACGTTCTCCGGCTTCGCGTCGCTATCCGGCCCCATCATCGGCCGCCAGTACAGCCCATGTAGATTCGCTGGAACGCGGCCCCGATCGCCGGGCACGAACGCCGCTGGCCAGCACGGCGGCGGGCTACACGCATCCGCCGGCCGCGGCAGTACCAGCGCCACACCCGCCGCAAAGAAGACCAGCCAGGTCGATCTCATGCCTCCCCCTCGAGCAAGCCCGGTGCCACGGCTTCAACGCATCTTCGCCCGCTTGCCCCACTTCCGATGCCGCCCCTCCCGTCGATCCCTGACATTCATGTCGCAATCGCGCCGCGCGTCGCCACCGCGCAGATTGCCAATCTGAGCTCGCTGTTTTGAGGTCTCGCGGTGGCGATTGGGGGAATCGCCGAGGCGGATCAGTTGCGATCGGGAGATGGCGATCAGGCGATCGGGCGTTGACTGGCGGAATGGGGAGAGCATCGTGTCGGAATGCGAGTCGAAACCAAGCTGGTCCATGCCGGGGAGCTGCAGCCGCGGCCCGAGCGCGCCGTGAGCATGCCGATCTACCAATCGTCGACGTTCGAGTATGCGGGGGCGTCGGATTACCATGACGTGCAGTACATCCGGCTGAACAACACGCCGAACCATGCGGTGCTTCACGCCAAGATCGCGGCGCTCGAGGGCACGGAGCAGGCGCTGGTGGCGAGCAGCGGGATGGCGGCGATCTCATCGACGCTGCTGTCGCTGGTGGCAGCGGGCGATCATGTACTCGCGCACGATGGGCTGTACGGCGGCACGTTCGACCTGTTGACGAAGGACCTGCCGCGGCTCGGCGTGAGCTGCACGTTCGTCGATGCGAACCGCCCGGAGACGTGGGCGGCGCATGTGACTCCGCGCACGCGGCTGTTTTATGTCGAGACGATCACCAATCCCCTGGTGCAGGTGGTGGCGCTCGACCAGGTCGCGCGGTTCGCGCGCGAGCGCGGGATCGTGTCGATCATCGACAACACGCTCGCGACGCCGATCAATTACCGGCCCGTCGAGCACGGGTTTGACCTGATCGTGCATAGCGCGACAAAGTACTTGAACGGGCACAACGACATCGTCGCCGGTGCGGTGGCCGGGCGCGCGGAGCTGGTGGCCGGCGCGAAGCACAAGCTCGATCACCTGGGCGGCTCGCTCGATCCGCACGCGTGCTTTCTGCTGCAGCGCGGGCTCAAGACGCTGGCGGTGCGCATGCGCTACCAGTGCCAGAGCGCGCAGGAGCTGGCGACGTACCTCTCGCGACACCCCAAGGTCTCGCAGGTGAACTATCCGGGGCTCGATCGCCATCCGAGCCACGCGCGCGCAAAGGAATGGTTCGCGGGGATGGGCGGGCTGATGAGCTTCGAGCTCGCCGACGGCGCGGCCGCGGCCGAGCGGCTGTTTCAGCGGCTCGAGATTCCGATCTGCGCGCCCAGCCTCGGCGGTACGGAGACGCTGGTCACGCGCCCGGTGACGACGTCCCACGCGGGACTGGCGCCCGACGTCCGGCGCCGCCAGGGCATCACGGACGGCCTGGTGCGGCTGTCGATCGGCCTCGAGAACACGCAGGACCTGATCGAGGATTTCGCCTCGGCGCTCAGCTGAGGCATCGCGCCGCTACCACGGTGCGCGGTCGAACACGCGCGTCGCTACGCAGCTCAGTGGCTGTTCGGCGCGGTCGGCTTGGTCGGCCCCGACGCCGGGGTCTTGGCAGAGCCGCGGATCGGCGCAGCGGCCGGAGTCGGCGGCTGCGAGGCCGGCGACTTGACCGCAGCGGTGGCGCGGCCGCGCGCCGGGCGACGAGCGGGCCCGAACGGAGTCACGGCGCCGGTCTTCGCGGGCGCGCCAGCCTTGGCCTTGGCCGGGGTGCCGGCCTTCGCCGGAGCGGCACCGGGCGCGGCCGGGGCACCAGGGGCAGCGGGCGGGGCGGCCGGGGCGGCGGCGGCGGCGCTCGACGCGGTCGGGGGCGGCGGGCCGTTGGCGCCCGAGAAGCCCACGGGCACGCTGGTGTCGCCTTCGCCCGCGTCGGCATCGAGGGCGATGGTGAACTTCCACTCGGCCCCCTCCTTGGTGCAGCTCGTGGGCACAGCGGCGTCGCAGATGCCGGCCGCGAGGTGTGCGGTGTACGTGGTGCCCGGCTTGAGGAGGATCTGGTTCGGGAACAAGCCGTAGGCGCCGTCGCCGACCGGATCGACCCAGGCGGGGACCGGAGCGCCCGTGGGATCGGTGAGGGTGAACGTCGTGGCGTTGACGCCCGTTACCGGCTTGGAGAAGAAGACCTTGGCCACGGTGTCGAGGTACGCGCGGGCGGCGCCCGGGGCCGGGTAGACGCCCACGCGCGGCGCGGCGGCGTCGGGCTGTGCGCCCGTGACGGCGATGGTGAAGGTGCGAATGGCCATCGGGATCGGCGGCGCGCCCTCGACGACGGCGGGCTCGGTCTTGGGCTTGCGGCCGTCGCACAGGCCGCCGACCACGCACGGCTCGATGACCATGTTGTTGTTGGTGTCGGTCATGTTGCCGAGGAACTTCTGGGCGACGATGGCCTCGACCGACTGGTAGTAGATCGTGGTGGACACCGCGACCGGGCCGCGCGTGCCGGGCGGAATGACGACCGAGTACCGATCGACCTTCTTGGTGGCGCCGGGGTGCGGCATCGGGCGCAGGCGCGAGTCGACGAGGAACGAGTCGTCGAACAGCTCGCCGTCACCATCGGTGTCCTTGAACTGCTCGATACCGGTCGGGTTGTTGAAGCGATCGATGACCTTGCCGCTGGCGTCGATCGGCATGTTGTTGTTGGTGTCGGTCATGTTGCCGAGGAACTTCTGGGCGACGATGGCCTCGACCGACTGGTAGTAGATCGTGGTGGACAC
>DATIPJ010001217.1:0-4668 GCA_035472155.1 Kofleriaceae bacterium | reverse complement strand
CGCCGAGCACGATCTCGACCCCGGCGCCGCCGAAAACCTGATGCACCGCCGCCATCGCTCGCACCGCCGCTATCACTCGTGCCGGCCGCCATCGCTCGCGCCCGCCGCCATCGCTCGCCCCGCCGCTGTCACTCGTGCCGGCCGCTATCGCTCGCGCCCGCCGCCATCGCTCGCCCCGCCGCCATCGCCGTTATCGCTTGCGGCCCGGGCGAGACTGCTTCGGCGGAACGCGCGGCCCAAACCCGCCCGACGCTCCTTTCGAGCCGAAGCTCCGCCCCTGTCCCGACCTGCGCGCACCCGCATCGCTCGCCGATCGTGGTCGGTCGGAACGCCCTGGCCGCGCAGCTGTTGAGCCGGCACCAAATCGATCGCCGCGCGGCCCACGCCCTGCGAATCGATCCGCTGCCCCTGATCCTGATCGTTCTCCCGCACGCCCCATCGGCCCTTTGCCCATCGGCCCGCGCCCCGTCGACCCACTGCCCATCGACCCGCGCCCCGTCGACCCGCGACCCGTCGACCCACTGCCCATCGACCCGCGCCCCGTCGACCCACTGCCCATCGACCCGCGCACCGTCGGCCCGCGCCCCATCGACCCGCGCCCCGTCGGCCCACTGCCCGTCGACCCGCGACCCGCTGAGCCGCGGCCCATCGGCCCTCCGCCCATCGTCCCTCGATCCATCGGCCCTCGACGGCCGATCGCCGGTGGTCGTCGGTCACCCGCCGCCGGCCGCGCTGTTCGTGGTCCCCGATCGCCGAGTCGATCGCGCGCTTGAGGTCCGCGCTCGACGAATCGGCCACCCGATCGCGCTCCGCCACGACCCGCGGGCGCACGATCCTCGCGCGCTCCACGCCCCCTGAATCGCTCACCGCTTCGCGCTCCGCCACCCCCGGTGGGCGCACGATCCTCGCGCGCTCCACGCCCCCTGAATCGCTCACCGCTTCGGGCTCCGCCATCGCCGGCGGGCGCACGACCCTCGCGCGCTCCACGCCCCTTGAATCGCTCACCGCTTCGCGGTTCGCCACCGCCGGCGGGTGCACGATCCTCGCGCGGTCCGCGCTGGCTGGTTCGCTCGCCCGGTCGCTCTCCCCCGGGTGCTCGATCCTCATCGCTATCGCCGTAGGGCGGCCGATGCGCTCCGGCCCCAGCCCCCTCTCCATCTCCATCGGCGTCTGCCTGGACCTCAGCTTCGGCTTCGGCGCGGGCTTTGGCGCGCGCGCGGCGTGAAATGTCAGTCGCCTCGCGCTTGGCGCGCCATCGCCCTCGAGCGACCGTGCTGTGGTCAAGGTCCACGCTATCGCGCAGCTGGTTGAGCTCTGACTGCGTGAGCTCGCGCGCATCACCGACGCGCAGATCGTGAAACGTCAGGTTCGCGAACGCGACCCGCTGGAGCTTGTCCACTTGAAAGCCTAGCGCCTCGATCATGCGATGGATCTGGCGGTGCTTGCCCTCGTGCAGCGTGATCCCGAGCCAGGTGTGCTTGCTCTCGCCGGGCAATAGCTCGACCTCGGCCGGCATCGTCGTCGTGCCGTCGTCGAGCGTGATCCCATCGCGCAGCGCCTGCAGTTGCTCGCGCGTCATCCGCGCGTGGACCTTCACGTGATACGTCTTCGGAACGTGGTTGCTGGGTGCGAGCAGCCGCGCCGCCAGCTCGCCATCGTTGGTCAGCAGCAGCACGCCCTCGGTGTAGAAGTCGAGCCGACCAACGGGCTTCACCGGCACCGGCAGGTTCGGCAAGTAATCCATCACCGTGGGCCGCCCGCGGTCGTCAGTCACGGCCGTGATGCACCCCTTCGGCTTGTTGAGCAGCACGTAGAACCGGTCGAGCGCGACCACGGCCTCGCCATCGACCAGCACCGCATCTTGGTCCGGGTCGATCTTGGTGCCGAGCACCGTCACCGGCTTGCCATTCACCGTCACCCTGCCCGCGACGATCAGCTCCTCGGCCTTGCGGCGAGCAGCGACCCCGGCGGTGGCCAGATACCGCTGCAAGCGGACAGGTTCGCCCATGGCTCAGCCTGCGTCCGGTTCGCGGTCGTCATCCGCTTCGCGGTCGGCCCCCGCCTCGCGGTCGGCATCCGCTCCGCGGTCGGCCCCCGCTTCGCGGTCGGCATCCGCTCCGCGGTCGGCCCCTGCCTCGCGGTCGGCATCCGCTCCGCGGTCGGCCCCCGCTTCGCGGTCGGCATCCGCTCCGCGGTCCACGGCCCGTTCGCCATCGATCTGCGACGCGGATGCCTCTGCCGCACGATCCGCCGCGCTGTCTGCCGCCAGCAGTGGTGCCGCAGCACTTGCCAGATCCGTGACGGAAGCACCGTCCACCGCATCATCGTCGTCGAGCCATCCGCCAGCATCGGCCGCCGCAACACCCTCATTGGCAAGCGCCACACCGTCGTCGGCGAGCGTCACACTCTCGTGCTCGCTCAACACGACCTGGTTATCGACCGCCGCACCGCTGCCACCGGCAGCCGGCGCAACTTCGTCGTTGGCAGTCGCGGCAGCGCCATGCTCGATCTCGGCCGCACCATCGACTTCGAACGCCACGTCGTCAGGGTCGGTCGATGCAATGCCATCGTCGGCCCTGACTACATCGCCGGCCGCGAACGCCACGCCGTCATGGTCGGTCGATGCAACACTATCGTCGACCGCGACGACGTCGCCTTCATCGGTATCGAGCGCCACGCTGTCATGGTCGGTCGATGCAACGCTATCGTCCACCGCGACGACTTCGCCAGCCGCGAGCGCCACGCCGTCATGGTCGGTCGATGCAACGCTATCGTCCACCGCGACGACTTCGCCAGCCGCGAACGCCACGCCGTCATGGTCGGTCGGTGCAACGCTATCGTCCACCGCGACGACTTCGCCAGCCGCGAGCGCCACGCCGGCATGGTCGCCGGTCGATGCAACGCTATCGTCGATCGCCGCGTCGCCTTCATCGGTAGCGAGCGCGACGCTATCGTCGTCCAGAGCGAGGCCATCATCGAGGCTGTGCGTGTCCGCAGCGGTATCGTCGTAGCGTGAGCTGGCAGCGCCGCTCGAATCGTTCGAGTCCGTGTGCGCATCGCGCGCATACTGGCCGTTGGTGCTGTGGCCATTGGTGCCATGGCCGTTGGTGCTGTGGCCATTGGTGCCATGGCCGTTGGTGCCATGGGTGTCGTGGCCGTTCGCGCCGCCGGGGGCTGGGTGGCCAGCGGCGTTGCCGAGGCCGCCGTCGATGACATTGCCGTCGGGATCGATGCCGAGGCGATCGCTCATCACCTTGCGGCTCTCCGCCGTGAGCTCGGAGTACTCGCGCAGGGTGGGCAGCTCGCGCAGATCGCCGAGGCTGAAGAAGTCGAGGAACTCCTTGGTCGTGCCGTAGAGGATCGGCCGGCCGACTTCTTCGCGCTTGCCCAGGATCCGGATCAGCATCCGGTCCATCAGCAGCTTGAGGGTTGCCGATGAGTCGACGCCGCGGATGTCGTCGATCTCGGGCCGCGTGATCGGCTGGCGATAAGCGATGATGGCGAGGGTCTCGAGCTGGGCTCTCGAGAGGCGCACGGGTCGACCTGCGATCAGCTGCTGGACCCAGGGCGAGAACTGCGTGCGCGTGCGGAACTGGTAGCCGCCCGAGACTTGCTGGAGCACGAGGCCGCGGTCGCGAAAGTCTTCGGCCAGCTCGGCGAGGGCCTGCTCGAGGCGGCGCACTTCGCTCACCCGCGTGAGCTGGCGCAGTCGCTGGACGGTGAGCGGGCGATCGGACGCGAAGATGAGCGCTTCGACGAGATGCCTGAGCTGGAGCGCGTCCATGTTGGCGGCGCTGGTCGGGAACACGATGGCGGCATCGTCGTCGCCGTCGCCGTCGCCGCCCTCGCCGCTACCGCCGTCTCCGCCCTCGCCGTCGCCCTCGCCGTCGCCGTCGCCGTCGCCGTCGCCGTCGGCGCTGTCGCCACCGCCACCGCTGCCGCCGCCGGTGTCGGCACCAGCATCGTCGCCGTCGAAGCGTGCACCGACGGCTCCGTCACTGTCCTCACCGCCGACGGCAACACTGGCATCGCCATCGCTATTACCCTCGGCAGTTGTGCGCGCACGACTGCCGCCCTCACCACCCTCGCTCTCGCCATCGTCGCGAGCGGCGTGCGCCGTGTCATCGCTCTCACCATCGACAGCCATGCGCGTCGCGTCATCGCTCTCATCGGCCCTGCGCGCTGCGCCGTCACGCTCATCGCCATCGTCCTCGATGGCCAGGCTCGCCGCCTCATCCTCATCGCGATCGGCGGCTGCGCGCGCCGCACGACGAGCAGCGCTGGCGGCGACCGCCATGCTGATGGCTTCGAGGTCGGCCTCGGTCGTCTCGACCGAAGGGTCGACGACGTCTTCGCGCGGCTGCAGCATGGTGTCGGCCGCATCGACCGCGTCCTGGCGCGGCTCGCGACCCGCGGACCCCGCGTCAGCTGCGGTGCGCATGGTGGCGCGCTTGCGAGACCGCTTCGCGGTGGCGGGCTTCTCGGCCGCGGGCTCATCGGCCGCTGGCTCCTCGGCCGTTGCTACCTCGGCCGTTGCCACCACGTCGTCGGCCGTGACCACGTCCTCGGTCGTCGCGATATCGGCTGTAGTTACGACGTCTTCGACCGTCGCAATCGCCCCGGCGCCGGTGCCGCGGCCGACCGGGCCGCTGCCCTCTGCGAGGAGCT
>DATIPJ010001216.1:0-2720 GCA_035472155.1 Kofleriaceae bacterium | reverse complement strand
GTTCATCGGCCGCAACGATGCCCAGGTCAAGGTCCGGGGCTTCCGCATCGAGCTGGGCGAGGTCGAGGCGGCGCTCGCCCGGGCGCCCGGTGTCGACGAGGTGGCCGTGATCGTCCGCGACGACCTCGGCGAGAAGCAGCTCGTCGCATACGTGACCGGCGCCGACGACCGCGAAGCGGTGCGCCGCCACGCCGCGCAGGCGCTGCCCGGCTACATGGTGCCCTCGGCGTTCGTGCACCTGGCGGCGATGCCGCTCACGCCCAACGGCAAGCTCGATCGCAAGGCGCTGCCCGCGCCCGACGAGCCCCCGGGAGGCGACCGCCCCTACGAGGCGCCCGAGGGCGAGATCGAGGAGAAGCTCGCCCGGATCTGGGCCGAGCTGCTCGACCAGCCGCGGATCGGCCGCCACGACGATTTCTTTGCGCTCGGCGGGCACTCGCTGCTCGCGATCACCCTGCTCGAGCGCATGCGACGCGAGCAACTGCACACCGATGTCACCTCCATCTTCACCGCGGCCACGCTCTCGGAGCTGGCCCTTGCCACCACTCTGCTGAAGGAGATCGTGCTGTGACCCTCACCAAGCTTCTGTCACTGCTCCAGTCCAAGGGCATGGCCCTCTCCCTGTCGGGAGACGACCTGTCGGTCCGCGGGATCGAAGATGCGCTGTCCGATCGCGAGCTCATTGCCTCGTTGCGCGAGCACAAGAAGGCGATCGTCGCGCTGCTCAAGTCGGGTCATCCACTCGGCGCGGGCGCGCCGGTGCCGCCGAACCTCATCCCCGAGGGCGCCACGCACATCGCGCCCGACATGCTGCCGCTGGTCGCGCTCGAGCAGGACGCCATCGACGCGATCGTCGCGCGCGTGCCGGGCGGCGCGGCCAATGTCCAGGACATCTATCCGCTCACGCCGCTCCAGGAGGGCATGCTGTTCCACCACCTGTGGAGCAGCGACGCAGACGCGTACACCGAGGGTTACCTGCTGGCATTCCCGTCGCGCGCGCGGGTGGACCGCTTCGTCGCGGCGCTCCGGCGCGTCGTCGAGCGCCACGACATCCTGCGCACGTCGATCGCCTGGGAGGGGCTGCCCTCGCCGGTGCAGGTGGTGCATCGCACGGCCGAGCTGCCGTTCGAGATCGTCGACGTGGGCCCCGATGCCGACGCCGCCGCGGCGCTCGAGCGCCGGACCGGTGCGCAGCATCGCCTCGACCTCGCGGTCGCGCCGCTCATGCGCTGCCACGCCGCGTGCGACGAGCGCGGCGGCCGCTGGCTGCTCAGCGTCGTGTTCCATCACCTAGCGATCGATCACACCGCGCTCGCGTTGCTCATCGACGAGACCCGCGCGATCGAGCACGGCCGGTTCGACCAGCTGCCGCCCGCGGTGCCGTTCCGCAACTTCGTCGCGCAGGCCCGCTTCGGCGTGAGCCAGGACGAGCACGACGCGTTCTTCCGCAAGATGCTCGGCGATATCGACGAGACCTGCGCACCGTTCGGCCTGGTCGACGCGCGCAGCGATGGCAGCGCGATCGGCGAGGCGACGCAGCGACTGCCGCGGCCGCTGTCCGCGGCGATCCGCAAGCAAGCGCGCCGGCTCGGCGTGAGCCCGGCGAGCGTGATGCACCTCGCCTGGGGCATGGTGCTGGCGCGCACGACCGGGCACAGCGACGTCGTGTTCGGCACCGTGCTGTTCGGCCGCATGCAGGCGGGTACGGAGACCGGCCGCATGCTCGGCCTGCTGCTCAACACGTTGCCACTGCGGGTCAGCATCGGCGACGGCAGCGCGATCGAGGCCGCCAAGCGCACGCACGCGATGCTGGTGGAGCTCTTGCGCCACGAGCACGCGCCGCTGTCGCAGGCGATGCGCGCGAGCAGGGTGGCTGCCCCCGCGCCGCTGTTCACCTCGCTGCTCAACTATCGCTACAACGTCGAGGGCAAGCCGGCCGACGCCGACGGCGACGAGAAGGCGGTCGCGATCCTCTCGGGCCACGAGCGCACCAACTATCCGGTGACGCTGTCGGTCGATGACATGGGCCTCGACTTCGCGCTCGACGCCATGGTCAGCGAGCGCATCGGCGCCGAGCGCGTGTGCGCGTACATGCAGACCGCGCTCGAGCAGCTCGTGCACGCGTTCGAGCACGCGCCGACGCAGGCGATCCGCTCGCTCGATGTCATGCCGGCCGCCGAGCGCGCGCAGGTCGTGACCGACTGGAACCAGGTGCGCGACGCGCAGCCGGACGGCGCGCTGTGCGTGCACCAGCGCTTCGAGGCGCAGGCGAAGCGCACGCCCGAGGCGATCGCGCTCGTCCACTGGGCGGCGAAGATCAGCTACGGCGAGCTCAACGCGCGCGCCAACCGACTCGCGCATCACCTGCGCTCGCTCGGCGTCGGGCCCGATCAGCGGGTCGCGATCTGCCTCCCGCGCGGGATCGATCTGATCGCGGCGATCCTCGCGGTGCTCAAGGCGGGCGGCGCGTACGTCCCGCTCGATCCGACGTACGCCTCGAGCCGGCTCGGCATGACGCTGGGCGATAGCCGGCCTGCGGTCCTGATCCTCGACGCGGAAGGCCGCACCGCGCTCGGCGAGCACGTGGCTGGGGTCGCGCGCGTGATCGATCTCGACACCGATGGCGCGCACTGGGCCGATGCGCCGGCGCACGATCTGGACGGTGTCGGCGTGGCGCCGCATCACCTGGCCTACATCATCTACACGTCGGGCTCGACCGG
>DATIPJ010001215.1:0-4852 GCA_035472155.1 Kofleriaceae bacterium | reverse complement strand
GACGCGCGCGGCACCGCGTCTGCGCGCGGCGAGATCGTCGTGCTGGACGGCGGCTACGCGTACCTCGAGCACGATGCCACGACTCGGTTCCCGCTCGCATCGCACAGCGTCGACTGGGTGTTCTGCGAGCACTTCATCGAGCACATCGAGCCCTACCAGCTGGGCGAGCTGCTCGTCGAGCTGCGCCGGCTGGTCCGCCCGGGTGGCACGATCCGGCTGAGCACGCCCGATCTCGCGCTGTACATGGCCGGGTATGTCGATCCCGAGCAGCGATTCTTCGACAGTCATCGCCGGGTGCTCGCCGATTATCTGGTCAGCGAGAGCGCCTGGGCGCGCGGCGTCGACCAGCCGGTCGGTGCCGAGCGGGCGACGTCGGAGACCATGTTCTGGCGCAACCTGTCGCCCGGGTTCGAGGCGACCGCGGGAAGCGGTCGCGAGCTGCTCGATCGGATCTCCGGCGTGCTCAGCACGGCGTTCGCGCGCCGGGCCGTGATGGTCAACCAGATCTTCCGGTTTTACGGCCACCGCTGGCTGTACGACCACGACGAGCTGGTGCACTGGGCCGATCATGCAGGCTTCGCTCGCGGCGACATCGCGGTGTGCGGCTATCGCGAGGGGAGGGTCGCCGAGCTCTGTGCGCTCGATCAGCCGTTCCGCCGCGATGAGAGCCTCTACGTGGAGCTGCGCTGTGACGCGTGAGCCGGTCTGCGTCATCGGCGGCGGGGTCGCGGGAGCGACCGCGGCGCTGGAGCTGGCCGCGCGCGGCTGCACGGTGGAGATCCTCGAGGCGGGCCGGCGGCTGTTCGACGGCGTGTCGACCCGCCAGTCGCATCGCGAGCACCTCGGGCACCACTATCCAGGCGATCCCAGCGGACGCACCGCGCAGCTGTGCATGCGCGGCGCGCTCGCGTTCGAGCGCCGCTACCCGGGGTTCACGTCGGGCGAGCGGCCGTGGTTCAACTTCGTGGTCAGCGGACGAGACGACGCCGCTGCGCCCTGGGAGCGCAGCTCGATCGTATCGCCCGCCGAGTACCGAGCCTACTGCGAGACCCTGCGCGCGCTGTACCTCGAGCTCTCGACCCAGGAGCGCGACGCGCGATTCGGACCGGTGTCGGAGTTCTGCCGCGTGCTCGACGAGGCGGAGTACGCGCACCTGGTGGCGGCGGACCGCGTGGCGCTCGCGGTCGCCTCGCCCGAGCGGGTCATCCGCACGGAGAGCTTCGTGGGACACCTGCAGGACAGGCTGCGAGCCGAGCCCGCGATCACCGTGCGCACCGGGCATCGCGTGATCGCGGTCGAGCCGCGCCGCACGGGCTACCGCCTGATCGTTTGCGAGGCGGGGGTCCAGCGCGCGCTCGACTACCCGCAGGTGGTGAACGCTACGTGGTCGCACGCGGCGACGCTCGACGAGGCCGTCGGTCGCGCGCCGCCGCCCTCGACCATCCGGCTGCGGCTGATCACGCACGTCGATCTGCCCGCGGAGCTCGCCGGCGCGCCGTCGTTGTTCTTCACGCTCGGCGCATTCGGTAACTACACCAACCTGGGCCGCACGAGCCGTTCGGCCGCGGAGGCCGCGGTGTTCTACGTCCCGGTGTGCGACGCGGGAAGCACGACCGAGCGCGACATCCCGGACGACTGGAAGGCGCTGATCGCCGATGGGCTCGATCCGGCGCGCGCGATCGAGGTCGGGCACGAGGTCGTTCGCGGGCTGGCGCGCTTCGTCCCGGCACTCGCCCGCGCGCGGCTGCGCGAGACCCGCGTGGGCACGGTCATCACGCGGGGCGATGCCGATATCTGGGACCGCGACAGCGCGGTCCATCACCGCTTCGAGGCGGGCGTCGAGTCGCTCGCGCCCGGCTGGCACTCCGTCAACATCGCCAAGCTGACGTACTGCGTGTGGGTGGCCGACGCCGTGGCAAGCGCGGTCCTGGAGCATGCCGGCCTCGATCCCGCGCGGCGCGTCGCGCAGGGAGCCGCGCCATGCTGAGCGCCGAGGCGGAGATGCTGGCGAGGCTCGTGCCACCCGGTACCGTGGTCGCAGCGGCCGGCGACGCCACCACGCCCGAGCCGCTTCCGGCCGAGGAGGCCGCCCTGGTGGCGCGCGCGGTGGCCAGGCGACAGCGCGAGTTCAGCCTCGGCCGCATGTGCGCCCGCCGGGCGTTGCGGCGGCTCGGCCGCGAGGTTCGCGCGATCGCGGCGGGCCCGCGCGGCGAGCCCGCGTGGCCTGCGGGCACGGTCGGCAGCATCACACACTGCGCCGGCTTCTGCGCCGCAGCCGTGGCCGAGCATCCCGCGCTGCGCGGCATCGGGATCGACGCCGAGCGTCGCCGCGAGGTCGGTCCGGCATTCGTGCGCGCCGTGTGCACGCCGCGCGAGCGCGCGCTCGGTGTCGACCGCGGTGCCGGGGGGCTGCTCGTGTTCAGCGCCAAGGAGAGTGTCTACAAGTGCGTCTCTGCGCTGGTCGGGCGCGTGCTGGATTTCGCGGAGGTCGAGCTCGAGCCCCGCCGTCCTGGAATGTTCGCGGTGACATCGATCGCGGCGGCGATCGATCCCGCGCAGCTCGTCGTGCGTTATCACGTGTCCGCCGACCTCGTGCTGACCACCGCGTTCCTGGTCGAGGTGCGGGCATGAAGGTCCTCGGGATCCACAGCGTCCGCGTGGTCGTGAAATCCCGCGACGAGGCGCGCGCGTTCCTCGAACCCTGGCTCGGGCTCGAGCGCGCGCCCGGCGAGGGCGGGTACCGCTGCGACGGGCCCGGTCCTGCCGTCGAGATCGTCGAGGACCCCGACCTCGTCGTCGATCCGGACCGCGGTGGCTACCTGTACCGCCACATCGGATTCGAAGTAGACTCGCTCGCCGCCACGCTCGAGCGCTGCCTCGGCCACCGCTGGCGGTTGTTCCTGATCGCGCCCAGCGGTGATGAGCGGGACGTCGTCTCGCCCGACGACGACCTGTCGTTCAGCGCGGAGCGCGTCGTGTTCGTGCGCGACCAGGACCACAACTTGTGGGAGCTCGTTCAGCGCGGCCTCAGCCTGGCATCGCTATTCTGCACCTGAGGAGACCATGGTCATCAATCACATCAACGTCATCGTGAAGAGCCTTGCCCGATCGCGCCCGTTCTTCGAGGACTTCCTCGGGCTCGCGCCCCACTCGAGCCTGGACGGCGCATACGTCACCGCGGACGGCGAACCGCTGCTGATCGCCCTCGAGTTCCCGCACGCCAAGGACCCGATCCCCGACGACCGTCACCAGTTCGGACGCGCGGTCGTGTTCGAGGTCGACTCGATCGCCGGGGTGATCCGGCGCTGTCGCGACCTCGGGCTCCAGCCCGTCGAGCAAGTCGGTCCGGGCCAGGAGCGCCCGCTCCGCGGGGAGACGCCTGCGCGGCTGTCGGTGAGAGACCCCGACGGCAATCTCTGGCAATTCATCGAGCAACAGCCGCTCGCGGCGACGGGAGCAACGCCATGACGAAGCCCGCCAGCGTGTTCCGCAAGGCAGACATCGACGCCTCGCCCGAGTTCACGGTGCGCCATCCGCTCAATCCGAAGTCGGAGATCCACATTCGCGCGCTCGGCATGCGCAGCGGGCTTTCCCGTATCGCGGTCCATCTGGGGCGCCTGCCGCCGGGCAAGGAGTCGTTCGTCTATCACTCGCACCAGCATGAAGAGGAGTTCTTGTACATCGTGTCAGGACAGGGCGTCGTGGAGATCGATGGCGTCGAGCACACGGTAGGTCCCGGGGACTTCATCGGGTTCCCGACTCCGTCGGTGGCCCACAACCTGCGCAATCCATTCGACAGCGATGTTGTCTACCTGATGGGCGGCGAGCATCGCGACGTGGAGGTCGCCTCGTTTCCGAGACTGAAGAAGCGCCTGGTGCGCGACGGCGATGCCAGCTACATCGTCGATGATGCGGCGTTCGAGCCGTTCCGGATGAGAGATGAGTAGCTACAAATTCAGATCTAGTGTTGTACTACAATGTTGATTCGGTTGGAGGAAGGAGTCCGTTATGTTGGGAGATGGAAATACCTTGTGTGATATGCTGCTCGGTGCCTGCCGGCTGCTCCGCGCGTGCGTGGTGCCGTCGCTGGTGTTCGGTCTTGCCGGGGGATGTGGCGCGGAGGCCGAAAAACCACCCTGGGAGCTCGCCGAGCTGAGCGCGGCGGAGGGAGTCTCGTTCCGTATAGCGCCGTTCGAGGTTCCGCCGGGTCGCGAGGAGCAGACCTGCTTCTTCGTGCGCGTGCCCGACGTCAACAGTGGACAGGACTTCTGGGTCAACCACGTTCGGGCGGGAATGAACCCCGGCAGCCACCATCTCAACGTGTTCCGCGTGCGGACCATCGTCAACCTTGGGCCCGATACCGGCACGGCGACCAAGCTGGGTCCCTATGATGCCACGGTTATCTACGGCCACGACGACTACGCGCACAGCACGTGCTGGGACAGCGCCAACTGGGCCGACTGGCCGCTGGTGTCGAATACCCAGACGGCGGCGCTCGGATCCCCGTTCACCGACTGGCAGATGCCGGACAATGTCGCGCTGCGGTTCACGCCCGGTGAGTGGCTGATGATCCAGTCGCATTATGTGAACACGACCGACCAACCGACGCCGTCAGGCGGCCGCGTCGGCATCAACTTCTACCGCACGGCGCAGACCTCGCCGCAGGAGATCGGTACGCTGTTCGCGACCCAGCAGAGCATCCGCATCTGCCGATCGAATCCAGACGTGACGTTCAGCGGCACGTGCCGGTTCCCCGGAAGTGTGACCATCACCGCGGCAAACGGTCATTTCCACAAGCGCGGATTCCAGTTCCGCATGTACACCTGGGACGGCGCAAGCGTGAGCCATCCAC
>DATIPJ010001214.1:0-7634 GCA_035472155.1 Kofleriaceae bacterium | reverse complement strand
GGCCCGTCGTGCGGCAGCGAGGGCGAGCGGCACTGAGCCGCGGCACCGCGGCGGCTACGCGAGCACGAGGTCGAGCACGCCGCGGCTGGATACCCGCGCGCACATCGCGTCGTACCAGCGGTCGAGGTGAGCGCGCGGCGTGCGCTGCTTCGGCAGACCGATCCAGCGGTGGATCTCGACGGCGATCGGGAAGTCGGCCATCGTCAGCCGATCGCCCGCCATGAACGGACGGCGCGCCAGGTGGGCGTCGAGCAGGTCGAGCAGCGGCTCGGTCGCGCCCACCGAGCGGGCGATCGCATCGGCATCGCGGCGCTCGGCGGGTGTGCGGATCCACTGCATGAAGGCGGTGCGGCCCGCCGGGTTGAGCGTGGTCTGCTGCCAGTCCATCCAGCGCTCGGCGTCGAACCGGCGCGCGAGGTCGAGCGGATACAGCGCGTCGGGCGCGTGGCGCGCGCACAGATAGCGCACGATCGCGTTCGATTCCCACAGCTGGACCTGATCGTCCTCGACGACGGGCACCAGCGCGTTGGGGTTCTTGGCCAGGTACTCGGGCGTCTTGACGATGCCGAACTCACCGCCGGCGTCGACGCGCTCGAAGGCGATGCCGAGCTCCTGCGCGGCGAATACGACCTTGCGAGCGTTGAGCGAGGTGATGCGTCCCCAGATCTTCAACATGGAAACCTCCGATGGTTGCGGGTGCGAGCGTCAGCGCGCGCGCCGGCGGCTGGCGAGGAAGAGCTTGCGCAGGTCGGGGTCGCGCAGCTTGGCGGCCTTGGCGTCGATCTCGCTGCTGGCGCGCTCGAGCGCAGCGCGCGCGGCGTCGACCTTGCCCGCGGCGGCGAGGACCTCGGCGCAGAACCGGTGGATGTGCTCGACGCCCTCGGGGCGCGCGGCCTCGAGGCGCGCGGCCGCGTCGTCGACGCAGACGACCGCCTCGGCGTGGCGGCCCAGGCGCGACAGCGCGAGGCCCTGGAACGCCAGCCCGTGGATGATGCCGACCGGCATGGGCATCTTGCGCGCCCACTCGGTCGCCGAGCGCGCGATCTCGAGCGCGGCCTCCGGCGGGTTGCCGACGGTGAGGTGGGCGAGCGCGATGTACTGCAGCGCCCGGATCTCCTGGTAGCGGTCGCGGTTCTCGGTGGCGATCGAGAGCCCGCGCTCGAGGAGCTCGAGGCCGATCTTGCCCAGGCCGCGCTGCATCTTGGCCTGGCCCCACGACACCGCGGCGTCGGCGGCGGCCGAGAGGTCGGCGGTCTGCTCGGCGATCTCGAGCGCCTTGCCGAGGTAGCTCTCGGCGCGGTCGAGGTCGCCGAGGTCGACGTAGCACCGGCCGATGCTGCCGAGCTTCTGCGCGATGCTCGAGCGATCGCCGAGCTGCTGATCGAGCTTGAGCGCGCTCTTGTAGTGGGCGAGCGCCTCCTCGTACTCGCCGAGCGCGGCGAACACGATGCCCATGTTGTTGAGCGCGCGCGCCTCGAGGCGGCCCATGCCGAGCGCGCGGTAGATGACGAGCGCCTCGGCGTAGCTCTCGATCGCGTCCTCGAGGCGGCCCATGTTCCACAGCGCGGCGCCGCGCTGGCCCAGGATGGTCGCGCGCGCGGTCAGCACCGGGCCCGGCGGGCGGCCGGCGTCGGGCGCGCCCGTGCCATCGCACAGCGCGAGGGCCTGCTCGACGAGGCGCAGCGACTCCTCGGCGTTGCCGACCAGCCGGGCGATCGCCGCGCGCAGCCGCAGCGCTTCGGCCTCGAGCAGCGCGTCGCCGGCGTCGCGCGCGTACGGGATCGCCGGGGACACGGCGCGCAGCGCGGCGGGCGCCTTGCCGACGTCGATGTAGAACTGGGCGAGCGCGCAGTGCGCGGTGGCGAGCCGGGCCGGACCGCCGAGCCGCTCGGCCGCCTGGCGCAGGGCGTGGAGCTCGCGCAGCTGCTGCGGCCGGCGGGCGAGCCGGCGCAGGATCTCCTCGCGCAGCCGGTGCGCGGTGAACCGGCGCTCGTGGTCGTCGGACGCGAGCAGCTTGAGCGCGCGCTCGAGCTGGCGGAACGCGTCGGCGTGGCCGCCGAGCTCGACGGCATGGCCGGCCGCGCGCAGGTAGCGCTCGGCGGCGGCGACGTGATCGCCGGCGAGCTCGAGGTGGCGCGCGATCAGCGCATCGTCTTGCCCGAGGCGATAGCCGGGCGCACCGGCGATCCGGGCCGCGACCGCGCGGTGGAGCTGCACCCGCGCCTCGGGCGCGAGCAGCCCGTAGGCCACGGTCATCGTCATGTCGTTCTTGAACCGGTACTCGTCGAGCTCGGGCCGCGGCGACAGCAGGCCCCGGCGCGCCAGCTCGTCGAGCTCGAGCCGCACCGGCCGGCCGAGCAGGCCCGCGAGCACGCCGGGCGCAACCTGGCGCCCGAGCACCGCGGCGTGGATCAGCGCATCGCGCTCGGGGCCGGGCAGGGCATCGATGCGCGACAGGATGAGGTCCTCGATCGTCGACGGCACGTGGATCGGCGCGTCGCGCTTGACCCAGCGCAGGAGCCCCGGATGCTCCTGGTCGTCGCGATCGGGCACCAGGATGCCGCGCTCGATCAGCGTGTCGAGCAGCTCCTGGATGAAGAACGCGTTGCCGCCGCAGCGCGCGGCGATCCGCTCGACCAGCTCCTCGACGTCGGGCCCTGGCACCAGTCGCTCGGCGAGCATCTCGCGGCGCGCGGCGTCGGACAGCTCGTCGAGCAGCACGACCTCGGTGCCGAGCTGCTTGGCCAGCTTGTGGATCCGCGGGTCCGGCCGGCTGGTCATCACGCCGAAGATCGGGCGCGCGGTGTCGATCTGCAGCAGGGCGGCGAACAGCTCCTGGCTGTCCTGGTCGGCCCAGTGAATGTCCTCGGCGAACAGCACGATCGGCTTGTCGCTGTCGAGCCGCCGCTCGACACGGCCGAGCAGCTGGACGAGCGTCTGCCGGCGCGTCTCGGCGTCGACCTCGGCGGCCTGTGCGGGGCTGCGCGCGCCGAGCAGCATGCCCACGACCTGGAGCGCCGTGCGCGCCTCGCGCGAGCTCTCCTCGCCGGGGAACATCGTCGGTAGCGCGCGCGACAGGCGCCGCTCGACCTCGTGCGGCTCGGCGTCCTCGGCGAGCCCGAGCACATCGCGCGCGAGGTCCGCGATCACCCCGTAGGGCGTCATCGCGGTGCCGACGCGCGCCGAGGTCCGGATCACCACGGCTTCCGACGGGCTGATTCCGTCGAGGAACGTGCGGACGAGCCGCCGCTTGCCGACGCCCGCGTCGCCGATGATGAGGATCTGGCGCTTGCGCCGCGTCACCAGCACGTCGCGCCAGGCATCGCGCAGGGCCTTGAGCTCGAGGCCGCGGCCGTACAGCCGCCCGGCGTCGCGGCGATCGCGCAGCCGCGCCGCGCGCTCCTTGGGCCCGCGCAGGCGGTAGACCCGCGCGCGCTTGACCCCGGGCTCGGTTTCGTCGTTCACCTCCGCACTCCCTGCGGGAGTGCTGCGCGCCCCGGCGGAGCCGTGGCTTGCGATCACCTCCGCACTCCCTGCGGGAGTGCTGCGCGCCCCGGCAAAGCCGTGGCTTGCGATCGCAATCTTGCCCGAGAGGCTCGCCAGCTCCTCGGGCAGGTCGATCGCGGCGAGCGTCTCGAACGCCCACTCGGCGCGCGCCGCGCGGAACACGCGCCCGCCGACGAGGATCTCGGCGCCGCGCGCCTGGCGGGCCAGCTTGGCGGCGAACGCCGCGGTCGAGCTCTCGATCTCGAACGTGGGCTCGGGCGCCGGTGGCTTGCCCGCAGGCGTGCGCTTGACCAGGGCGATCCCGCGCTGCACGGCGAGCGCGAGCCGCAGCTCGGGCTCGACATCGGACCCGATGCCGTCGAGCGCATCGACCAGCGCGAGCGCGAGCCTGATCGCGCGCCCAGCGTCGTCCTCCGACGGGACCGGCAGCCCGACGACGACGCGCAGCGTGGCCTCGTGGCCATCGCCGGTGCCGGGGGTGCCCGGAGCACCGACGGACGCAGGGGAACCGGACGCGCCCGACGCGATCGGCGCCTCGAGCAGCGCATCGTGCTTGAACGCGACGTCGCGCGCGACCTTGTAGAACTCGTCGACCAGCCGCGCCGCGCCGCCCGCACCGAGCCGGCGCTCGAGCGCCGCCATGCCGCGGAGCACGCCCTCGAGCACGTAGACATACTTGCGCTCGCGCGAATCGCGCCGCGCGTCGGGCGGCGGCTGCGGCGTCGGCGGCCGCACGTGCTTGAGCAGCTCGGCCATGCTGCTCACGACCGGCGGCGCCTTGGGCCCGGTGCGCGCGCTCGACTCCGCGGCGGTGAACCGCACGCCCGGGTCGCTGTCGTCCGCCGATGCCGCGTCGGGCGTGCCGCGCGCCAGCGGCGCATCGGGCCGCCCACTCGCGCCCTCGGGGCGCGCGCTCGCATCCGCGCGGGCCGCCGCCGGGCGTGCCTCCGCCGGCGGGCGCGGCGCGACCTGGCGCTCCTGCGGCACCAGCTGCGCCATCGTCTGCGCGAGCGCACCGGAGTCGATCAGCGCGCCCGTCCGCTGGCCCCACTCGAGCTGGAACTTGCCGAGCTCGTGCTGCAGGTCGCGCGCGGTCTGAAACCGGGCCGCGCGATCGAACGCCAGCGCGCGCAGGATGATGCGCTCGAGCGATTCGGGCAGATCCGACGCGTGCTCGCGCGGTGGCGGGATGGTCCCCGACTTCACCATCTCGAGGACGTCCTTGCCCCTGCCGTGGAACAGCGGGCGCGCGCACACCAGCTCGAACAGCACGATGCCGGCGGCGAACACATCGCTGCGGCAGTCGACCGGCTCGCCGCGCGCCTGCTCCGGCGACATGTACGCGTACTTGCCCTTGATGACGCCCTCTTCCTCGTGCACGTCGCGCGCGCGCGCGATGCCGAAGTCGACGATCTTCACGCTGCCGTCCCACGACAACAGGATGTTCTGCGGCGAGATATCGCGGTGCACGATGCCGAGCGGCTGCCCGAAGTCATCGGCCTTGCGATGCGCGTAGTCGAGCCCCTTGGCCAGCTGCTGCACGATGTACGCCGAGAGCCCGTACGACAGCCGCTGGCGCGCCTTGGCAGCCTCTTGCAAGAGCCGCAGCAGGTCGACGCCGTCGACGTACTCCATCGCGAGGAAGTACGTGTCGGCGACCGCGCCGAAGTCGAAGACCTGGATGATGTTCGGGTGGTTGAGCCCGAGCGCGATCTTGGCCTCGTCGACGAACATCGCGACGAACGGCCGGCTGCGCGCGTAGGCCCCGTGGATCTTCTTGATGACCAGGGTCTTGTTGAGGCCCTGCGCGACGGTGGTGCGCGCGAGGAACACCTCGGCCATGCCGCCCGTGCCGATCTTCTTGATCAGCGAATATTTTCCGAACTGCTCCATCCGGCAAGCCACGCGTCAGCGCATGGAACGAACGCCCAGATCGGGATGGTCGTGGTCGTTCCGGCCCATTCTAGCTCACAGCGGCGAGATCACGAGGTTGTCGAACCACGTATCGGTCTCCCAGTTGTTGACACCGAGATACTCGTGACCAGCACCTTCGAGCGGCCGCGGATCCTCGTAGCGCAGGAACGGAGTGTTCATGTCATCGATGAACCACGTCAGCGTGTTGCGCTGCCGCTCGATGCGCCAGTGGTAGTGCTTGTTCGCTACCACCTTGGGCTCCGTGCGCTGGACGACGTCGCTGCCGTGCTCGTCGAGCCGCGCGATGATCGACTTGCTGTTGAACCAGCCGCCGAAGAACAGCTCATAGCCGGTCGCGGTGTAGCGCCCGCCATCCGGATCGTAGGAGTGGCCGTCGCCGAACAGCTCGATCTTGATATCGCCGCGCGCCTCGTTCGACCACGCATCGAGATCGATCCGCACGTCGCGCGGCAGCCGCTTGCGCAGCCACAGCGGGTGATTGTGCGCGCCCTTCGCCGACAGCGCGCCCTGCTCGACGTGATAGCCGTCGCCGGTGGCGTAGAACACCTCGCCGAGGCCGTCGTCGAAGCCGTACGCCCAGCGCTCGGCGATCGGCGGCTGCTCGCGCACCTTGCAGGCGGTGAGCAGGAGCGGGATCGCGACCCAGGCGCGCATCGGCTGCATCGTACGCCGATCTCGGCGCGATCTCCGTAGTTCGCGTGGGCGGCGATGTCAGAGGGTGGGCCTAGCCTCGTCCGGTGGCAGGCACGTTGTCGCTGTTCGATTGGCGCCCGGAACCGCCGGAGCCCGTCGCGCCGGTGCTCACGCTCGTCCCCGAGCCCGCGGAGAGCGAGCTGGCGGCGGGATCGGGGCCGATCGCCGCGGTCGCTGTACCGGCGCTGCCTGCGCTCGCGGCCCTGGCGGCTAGCGATGCGCGGATCGTCATCTTCGACTGCGAGACCACCGGCACCGATCGCATGCAGGATCAGGTCATCGAGCTGTGCGTGCAATACGGCATCGCCGACGATGCACCGAGCCAGACCTGGCGGATGAAGCCCGGCGTTCCGATCCATCCCGGCGCGCAGGCGGTGCACGGCATCTCGCTCGCCGACCTCGAGGGCTGTCCGGCGTTCGGCGAGCTCGCCGATGAGATCGCGCGCGTGTTCGTCGAGGCCGACGTGATCGTCGGGTACAACCTGGCGTTCGACATCGACATGCTGCAGGCCGAGTACACGCGCGCCGGCAAGGTCATGCTCGACCTCGGCGGCAAGAAGGTCGTCGACGCGTTCCGGCTGTGGCAGCAGTGCGAGCCGCGCAGCCTCCAGCACGCGCACCAGCGCTTCGTCGGCCAGGGCTTCGCGGCGGCGCACAGCGCGAGTGCGGATGTCGCGGCGACCGGCCGCGTGCTGCTCGGCATGCTGCGCGCGTTCGATCTCGGCGAGGCCGACTGGGAGGCGATCGCGACCCGGTGCGATCCGCAGCGCACGGCCGCGTGGGCGGCGCGCGCGAGCTGGGTCGGCCCCTCGCGCCACCTGCGCTGGGAGGGCGACATCGTCGTGGTCGGGTTCGGCAAGCACACCAATGCGCCGCTCCACCAGCTGGCCGCGGGCCCCGATCGCAGCTTCCTGCGCTGGGTCATCGAGCGCGACTTTCCGGTTCACGTTGGCGAAGTCTGCCGCGCGGCGCTCGATCTATCGGGTGACGAGTTCCTCGCATGGGCTCGCCGCCGATATCCATTGGCAGTGCCCGCGCCCGTGGCCGCGGCAGCGCCTTCGCCTGATCCGACGTGAGCCGCACCTTCCCTCGGCGCGAGGAAGCTTCACCGGAGGCCCCGCGTACCAGGCGTATGGGCCGGCAGACCACCTTGCAGACCACATCACCACGCTTGACGCCGGCTCGAGGACACGCGACCGTCATGGGATCTAACCGATGAGCCTCGACCTTCGAAGTGATACCGGGAAAACGACGGCGGACGTGGCCGGGCCCGCGGATCGCGGCGTCGCACCGGGCAAGCAGACGCTGACCGGCGCGCTCGATCCGGGCAGCGTGCCCGCGGGCGGCAAGGCCGAGCGGGGCGGCGGCGACGTGCGCGCGCATAGCGGCGGCCTCGCCGAGGGCTCGCACCCCGGCGGCGGTGTGCGCCGCAGCGGTGGCGGCGGCAAGCGCAAGGTCGGAAACATCGTCGGCGGCACGTTCGTGCGCGACCCGCATCA
>DATIPJ010001213.1:0-2423 GCA_035472155.1 Kofleriaceae bacterium | reverse complement strand
CCGCCGGCAAACGGCTTGTTCCAGCCGTGTGACGCTTTTCGTCGGCGCGCATGCGGTCCATGCGCGCGCCGCACTTTGCGGCGATCGCTCTGGTTGCGATCGCTAGCGCTGCACGGCGGTCTTGGCGGCCTTGCCGTCGATGAATTCGACGGCGTTGTCGCACGAGAGGCTCTCGTACGCCATCAGCGAATCGCGATCGCTGAACACCGTTGGGCACTCGGTCTTGCAGCGCGCGCGATCTACGTCGGCGTGGCCGGGCTTGCACTGGACGTAGTGCGAGCACGCGCCGTCGCACGTGCCGGTGAGCTGCGGTCCCGTGAACCGCTGAACGATGCAACCGATCATGGCAAGCGAGATCACCAGACCGATGACCAGAGCGGCGATCACGCTGTTCAATTTTTTCACGCAGGCTCTCCGTGTCGGCCAGCTCCGGCCGAGAATCGCAGTGCTCCCTCGAGCCCCTGGGCCAGCGCGCGCCGGCCGTGCTCGAGCTCGTTGGCGAGCGCCTCCTCGAACGACAGATCATGTTGCGTGTAGGCGCTCATCCGGTCGCCGAGCATCGCCGCCTGCGGCAGCGACGCCAGGTGACGCGCGAGCTGCTGGGCCTGCGCGAGCGCCTCACCGCGCGGCACCACGCGATTCACCAGGCCGATCGCGAGCGCCTCGTCGGCGCGCACCGGGCGGCCGGTGAGGATCAGATCGAGCGCGCGCGACAGGCCGATCAGGCGCGGCAGGCGGATCGTACCGCCGTCGATCAGCGGCACGCCGAACCGGCGGCAGAACACGCCGAGCACCGCGTCGTCCTCGGCGACGCGCAGATCGCACCACAGCGCGAGCTCGAGCCCGCCGGCGACCGCGTGGCCGGCGATCGCCGCGATCACCGGCTTGCCGAGCACCATGCGCGTCGGGCCCATCGGGCCATCGCCGTCGGGCGCGACCCGGTTGCCCACGTCAGCGGCGAGGGCCTTTAGATCCGCCCCGGCGCAGAAGGTCCCGTGATCGCCGTGCAGCACCGCGACGCGCGCCTCGGGGTCGGCATCGAACGCGCGGAACGCTGCCGCGAGCGCTTCTGCGGTCGCCCGATCGACCGCATTCTTCACCGCCTTGCGGTCGAGGGTGACGGTGGTCACCGGCCCCTCCCTCTCGATACGCACCAAGGTCCGGCCAGAGTAGCGGAATCCGTCGCAGTGTCCATCGCGATCTGAATTCGCCGCGTCCAGAAAACTCTGGGTACATTCGCCGCATGGCCAAGCGGATCGGAGTCCTGACCAGCGGGGGCGATGCCCCGGGGATGAATGCGGCGATCCGCGCCGTCACGCTCGTCGGCCGCGCGCAGGGCGCCGAGGTGTTCGGCATCGAGCGCGGCTACCGCGGGCTGCTCGACGACGCGATCGCACCGCTGGGGCCCGCCGAGGTCGCGCGCATCCTGCGAGAGGGCGGCACGATCCTCGGCTCGGCGCGCTGCAAGGAATTCCACCAGCGCGAGGTCCGCGATCGGGCCCGCGCGGTGCTGGCGCGGCGCGGCATCGACGGCCTGGTCGTCGTCGGCGGCAATGGCTCGCTCACGGGCGCGCTCCGGCTCACCGATCCCGACGAGCTGGGCAGCCAGCCGCTCGCGATCGCGGGCGTGCCGGCGTCGATCGACAACGACCTCGCGCTGACCGGGCTATCGATCGGGGTCGACACCGCGATGAACACGATCGTCGAGGCGTGCGACAAGATCGCCGACACCGCGACCGCGCACGACCGCACGTTCATCGTCGAGGTGATGGGCCGCGACTGCGGCTACCTCGCGATGACCGCCGCGATCGCCGTCGGCGCCGACCTCGCGCTGTTCCCCGAGTCCGGGCGCAGCGAGTCCGCGATCGTCGACCAGATCGTCGACACCGTACTGACGGTGCGCAGCCGGCCGGGCCGCACGCGGCGGGTCATCGTGATCAAGGCCGAGGGCGTCGCGATCGCGGTCGACCGGCTCAAGACGCAGGTCGATCTGCGGCTGCGCGACCAGCTACCCGACGCCGACCCCTCCGGGATCGAGACCCGGGTGACCGTGCTCGGCCACGTGGTGCGCGGCGGGCGCCCGTCGGCGTTCGATCGCCTGCTCGGCAGCCGGCTCGGCAACGTCGCGGTCCGCGCGGTGCTGGCGGGCACCACCGGCAAGATGGCCGCGTGGCTGCCGCCCGTCGAGCTGGCACCCGAGGTCGCGGTGCTCTGCGCGGCCGACCCGTACTGCTGGCTGGTCGACCTCACCGCCGTGCTCGCCGAGACCGACCGGCTGCTCGCCGGCCACAGCCCGCTCGCGCGCTGGCGCGCTGGCGCGTTCGAAGACATCGAGCCCGCGCTGCGGCTCTAGAGGGCCGCGCTCGGCGGCATTGTGATATAGGTTGTCGCCGTGCCGCTCCCGGACCGCGAGCTGTATCGAC
>DATIPJ010001212.1:0-5312 GCA_035472155.1 Kofleriaceae bacterium | reverse complement strand
TTCCCGCAAGCTCGCCGCGCACCCCGCCCGACGACGTTCCCGCAAGCTCGCGGCGCACCCCGCCCGACGACATGCTCCCGCCCTCGCTGCGCACCGCGCCTGACGACATGCCAGAGCTCTCGCTGCGCACCGCGCCCGACGACATGCCAGAGCTCTCGCTGCGCACCGCACCCGACGATGTCCCGGCGAGATCGGTCCGTACGGCCCCCGATGGGGGTCCGCCGATCTCCCTTCTCACTGCGCCCGATGGGGGTCCAGCGAAATCGGCGCGCACGGCGCCCGATGCGGGCCCGGTGGCCTCGGCGCGCACGGCACCCGAAGAGGCCTCGGGCCGATTCGCCCCCGATGTGGAGGTGGTTACCCGGTGGCGAATCACAGGGGCGGCGACACCCGAGGTTTCGCTGCGCACGCTCAGCTCGACGACCTCGGCGTCGTCGTCGCCGAATGGATCGGCCAGGCTGTCGTCGGAGTCTGCGTGGCTCGTAGCGCTCGGGTTCGAGCTGGACTTCTTGGCCAGCTCGGCGAGACGGGCCAGCTCGGCCGGGTCGACGGGGGTCGTGATGCGCGACGAGCGCTCGGAGCTCGGGGCGACCGGGGTCGGAGTCGGCTCCGGATCGGCCGAGTCTGTGGCGCGGGCTTCGTCGGGCTCCGCATCGCCGCTGTCGGCGATGGAGTCTGCGAGAGCTTCCCAGCGTGCACGCATGGCGGCACGCGCTGCGGCGGCGACGGGCGCATCGGGGATGGTCGCTGCAGCCGCGGCGGCAGTCATCGGCAGCGGCATGATCGCCGTGATGGAGGAGTTGGGGGTCTGACGCCGGATGGCATGCATCGCGGTCCGCGGCAGCTCGATGCCGCCCGGCGCCGTCCCGACGGCCACCGGCAGCGCGGGCCGCGGCGGCGCCGGCGAGCCGCGCACCAGCCGCACGGCCTCGATGCCGCCGGTCACCGCGAACCGCAAAGACTTCGAGGACAGCGGGCGGTTCACGAAGCGGTCGGCGGCGTAGTCGAGCGCGTCGAGCGCGGTGCGGACCGGTCCGGCGTCGTCGCCGATCACGATGATCGCGACCTCGCCGCGCGGCACCATGCCGCGCAGGGTGACCATCAGCGACCTGGCGTCGCCCATCGCCAGAGACGCGGTGAGGACGACGACGACCGGCCGCCGCGCCTCGAACAGCTCGAGCGTGTCGTCGCCGCCCGACGACACCAGCACATCCACGCCGTGCAGCTCCGAGAGCGCATCGACCAGCTCGGCGATGCGGTCGCTGTCGGCGACGACCAGGACGCAGGGCGGAATGGACGGATCGGTCACATGTCCTCGACGAAGGCCGAAAGTATACACGCGGTTGGGGCCGACTGATCGCCCGTCAACGGCCTGGTCCGGCCGCGGCGGGCGGGCACGAACCGGCGTCAATCCTCGTCGGCCACGTCACTACCATCGAGTGGCCCTGGGTCGCAACGATTTGTCGTCGCCGTGATTCGGTCGTCGTCGCCACATCGGGTCGTCGTCGGCGTGGTTCGGTTCCTCGTCACCACGCCGAGACTCGGGGTCATCGTCGACGCGATTCGGGTCTTCGCCGGCCGCGATTCAGTCGACGTCGGGCGGTCGCCGCGTCGCGTGACGTCGATTGCCGCCTGTCACATCGCCGAGATCGGGTCGACGTCGAGGCCGACTCGCACGGTGCTTGGTACGTCGGCCGACAGGAGGCTGCGGGCGACCCGCCGCAGCGCGTGGCGGTCGGCGCTGCGTAGCCAGACCTGCCACCGCGTGCGATTGCGGAGCCGCTCGAGCGGTGCCGGCACCGGGCCGCGGATCTCGACCTGCCCGGAGAGCTCGGGGCGTTGGGCCGCTGCCTCCGCCAAGCGCGCCAGGCGCTGAGCGACGCCTGCCACCTCGTGGGCGTCGGGCCCGTCGATGCGCACCGCGATCAGGCGCCCGTGGGGCGGATATCCCAGCTCGGCGCGCGCCTCGCACTCGGCAGCGAAGAAGCTCGCGTAGTCGTGCGTCGCGGCCGCCACGACCGCCGGGGAGCTGGGCCGGTAGGTCTGGATCATGACGCGGCCCGGCCGGTCGCCGCGGCCCGCGCGGCCCGCGACCTGCGCCAGCAGCTGGAATGTGCGCTCGGAGGCGCGGAAGTCCGGGAGGTTGAGGCCGGTGTCGGCGCACAGCACACCGACGAGGGTCACGCCCGGGAAGTCGTGGCCCTTGGTCACCATCTGGGTGCCGACCAGGACGTCGACCTCGCGGCGCGCGACGCGGCTCAGCACGGCCTCGACCTTGGCGCCGGTCGCGACGTCGCGATCGAGCCGCGCAACGCGCGCCGATGGAAAGCCAGCCGCCACGGCCTCGGCCACCTTCTCGGTGCCCAGGCCTTTGCGCTCGATGGTCTCGGCCGCATGACAGCTCGGGCAGGTGTCGGGCACGCGCTGGGCGAAGCCGCAGTAGTGGCAGCTCAGGCGATCGCTGTGGCGGTGATAGGTGAGCGACACCGAGCAGTGCGGACAGCGAAACGCGTGACCGCACGCGCGGCACAGGACGAATGTCGCGAACCCGCGGCGGTTGAGAAACAGGATCGTCTGGTCGCCCGCCGCCAGCGCCGCGCCGATCGCCTCGCGCAGCGGCGCCGACAGCATCGCGTCACCGTCGGGCATGTAGGTACGGAGGTCGATGATCTCGACCGCGGGCATCGGCCGCGCGGTCGGCCGCTGGGTCAGCACCAGCTTTCGGTATGCACCGCGCTCGGCCTGCGCCGCGCTCTCGAGGCTGGGCGTGGCCGACCCGAGGACGCAGACCGCGCCCGCGCGCTGTGCCCGCACCAGCGCCACGTCGCGCGCGTGGTAGCGCACGCCCTCGTCCTGCTTGAACGAGCCATCGTGCTCCTCGTCGACGACGATCACGCCGAGGCCCGCGAGGGGCGCGAACACCGCCGAGCGCGCGCCGACCGCGATGCGCGCCTCGCCCTGGCGCAGCCGCGACCATTCGCCGAGCCGCGCCGTTTCCGAGAGCCCCGAATGGAGGATCGCGACGAGGTCGCCGAACCGCGCGCGAAACCGCGCCGCCAGCTGCGGCGTCAGCGAGATCTCCGGCACCAGCACGAGCGCGGTGCGCCCAGCCTCGAGCGCCTTCGCGATCACGCGAAGGTAGACCTCGGTCTTGCCGCTGCCCGTCACACCGTGCAGCAGGAACGGTCGCAGCGCGGGCGCGTCGTCGCGGCGCAGCGCGGCCACGATCTCGTCGACGGCGATGCGCTGCTCGTCGGTGAGCGTCGGCGGCGCCGAGACATGCATGTCCTCGCCCGTCGAGACCGCGCCCACAGGCAGCTCGCGCTCGGAGACCGCGACCAGGCCCTGCTTGACCAGCTCGCGCACGGCGGCCGTGCTCCTGGGCAGCTGGCGGTCGAGCGCCGCGACCGCGATCGCCGCTCCGCTCGCGAGGATCTCGACGACGGCGAGCCGCTTCGGCGCCCGCGCCGCCGCCGCGCGCGCCACCTCGGGCGCCACTGCGAGCCGCGCCACCTTCTCGCGCTTCAAGCGGACGCGCGCCGCATTGCGCTGCTCGCCCTGCTCGACCAGCCCCAGTGCGCACAGCTCCGCGAGCTGGCGCTTTCTCGCCGCCGCGAGCCCGGCGGCCGGCAGCCCGCGCCCCCCGACCTGCGCGATCAGCGCGCGCTGCCGCGGCAGCATGGCGCCACCCTCGCCGGCGAGCGCCGCGCGCCCGGCATCGGTCAGCGTGAACACCGCGCGCGCCGCGACCCCGCTGCCGGCGGGCAGCGCCGCGCGGATCACCTCGCCCGGCGGCGCCTCGTAGTAGTCCGCGATCCACGAGCACAGCTCCACCAGCTCGCGCGATAGCGACGGCGAGTCGTCCAGCAACTCCGAGAGCGCCACCGGCGCAACCCCGGGCGGCGCCTCCGTATCCGTGCGGATCACGACCCCGGTCACCTTGCGCGCGCCAAACCGCACCAGCACGCGCGCCCCGACCAGCTCGCGCCCTGCGAGGTGCTCCGGCACGGCGTAGTGAAAGCGCCCGGCCACCGGCAGTGTCACCGCCACCTCTGCGAATCTCGCTGCGCGCGCACGGGTAGGCTCCGCGCGTGCGGGCATCATGCTCGGAGCACTGACCACGGCCGCATCCTGCACCGACCGCCTGACGTACAGCGCCATCGACCGGGGATCACCCGCGATTCCTCCCTTGATTCCACGGCTTGTGCGATCGCGCGCCGCGGCTACGACCCGCCGAGCATCTCGCGGCACAGCTCGAGCACCGCCGCGCGCAGCGCCGGGCGCTTGAGCGCGTAGGCGAGGTTCGCGCGCAGGTAGCCGAGCTTGTCGCCCGCGTCGTGCCGCGTGCCCTTCACGACGACGCCGTACATGCCCTCGGGCGAGCCGACCAGCTCGCGCAGCGCATCCGTCAGCTGGATCTCGCCGCCCGCGCCCGGCTTGGTGGACGCCAGGTGACCCCACACGGCCGGCGGCAGCACGTAGCGGCCGCCGATCGCCCAGCGGCGCGGCGCCGTCCCCGGCTTGGGCTTCTCGACCATCTCGCGCACCCGCATGCGGCCCTGGCTGTCGAGGTCGCCCGCCACGATGCCGTACATGTGCTCCTTGCCCGGCGGCACCTCGATGATCGCGATCGCCGCGCCGCCGGTCTCGGCGTGCGCGCGCATCAGCTGCGCGATGCCCGGATCGTCGTCGTTGTCGATCAGGTCGTCGCCCAGCAGCACCGCGAACGCCTCATCGCCGACCGCCTCGCGCGCGCACAGCACGGCGTGCCCGAGGCCGAGGGGGCGTTTCTGCCGCACCGAGATCAGCCGCACCAGCGTCGAGATCCGGGTCATCGCGTCGGCGAGGTCTGCGTTGCCGCGCTCGCGCAGCGTGTGCTCGAGCTCGTACGCATGGTCGAAGTGATCCTCGATCGAGCCCTTGTTGCGGCCGTTGACGACCACGACGTCGGTCACGCCCGCGTGTACCGCTTCTTCGATCACCAGCTGGATCGTCGGGACATCGACGATCGGCAGCATCTCCTTGGGGATCGCCTTGGTCGCCGGGAGAAACCGCGTGCCGAGGCCCGCCGCCGGGATCACTGCCTTGCGCACCTGGTGTCGAGGATTTCGGTCCGCCATCGGCGCCGCACGTTACCATCGCCGCCGCGGCCGTGGCACCGGCCGCCCGGGGCATCGCAGGCGCGCGGCCGCCCGGCGGCGGCACACGCAGCGGCGCGCTACAGGGCCGAGCGATCCGTGCGCCGAGCGGCGGCCCGCACGGCCGCCTCGGTCGAGCCGAACAGGCGCACGGCCGGCTCGCGCAGGAGGCGG
>DATIPJ010001211.1:0-10996 GCA_035472155.1 Kofleriaceae bacterium | reverse complement strand
CGAGGCCGAGCAGCGCGAGGCCGATCATGACCTCGAGCAGGGTAAAGCCGCCGCCGCGCCGCCGAAGCGCATGATGGATCGCGCACCTCATCGCTGGCCCTCGCGCTTGTCGTCGTGCTCGCCCATGGCGTTCTTCAGCATGTGATCGTTGACGTCGCGCAGCGCACCGTCGTGGAGCTCGACCCGGCCGGTCAGGCCGAACACGAGCACGCTGAACACCTCGCTGCCGTCGGTCAGCTCGACCACCGACTTCTCGGCCTCGCCGAGCGGGAAGAAGTAGATCGCGACCTGGCCCTTGATGGCGGGCTCGTCGCGATGCTCGACGAACACCTGCTTGAACTTGACGCCGTTGTTCTTGCGCAGCTTGCGCAGCCAGCCCTTGCCCCTCGAGTCGCCGGTGATGCTATCCGTGGCCGGCATGCACGTGCGGTCGGCGACGTGGTGCCCGGCCAGCGCGGCCGCGCGCTTGTTGGCCTCGTCGGGGTCGCCCGACGCAAGCGCATCGGGCGGCAGCGCGCCCAGCCGCTGCTTGCCGCGCTCGAGCGCGCGCTTGGACTCGTCGTCGTTGCTGTTGAGCTGCTCGTTGCGCTGGATCGCGGTCGCGCCCTGACAGACCTCGACGGCGTAGACGCCGTTATCGATGTCGAGGACCACGCGGTGCATCTCTCCGTGCTCGATCGCGAGCTGGCTCGCCCGCCGCATCACCGCGGTCAGCTCGGTGGAGTCCTCGACGAGGTCCGCCTTGGTCAGCGTCCGGAACCCGGTGCGCACGACGAAGAACAGCCCGCCGATGATCGCGAGCACGATCATGATCTCGAGCACGGTCATGCCCCGCTGCGCAACGAGGCCGACCCTTCCCGGGGGAACCCGGGGGCAGAGCCCCCGGGTGGTCGATGTGGCGTGGTGGTTCATGATCGGGCTCGGGTCCTCGGGCTACTCCCAGGACTTGATGTCGTCGGGGGTGCCTTCCTTGCCGTCCTCACCCGCCGACATCACCGCGATGCCGCGCGCGCCCGGCGGCAGGCTCGCGCCGCACATCATCTTGAGCGGCTTGCCCCACGCGTCGTTGGAGTCGTTGTCGTTCATGTACTCGTTGAGGTCGGACAGCTTCTCGGGGCAGCCCTTCTCGGGGTGCGCCGCCGACCACGACGGATATGCCTCGTACGCGTACTTCTTGACCTTGATCTTGACCGTGTCGCCCTTGGCCTCGCCGAACATCTTCATGACCTTGGGTCCGACGAGGAGGCCCATGACCAGCGCGAGGATCGCCAGCACGATCATGATCTCGAGCAGGGTCATGCCGCGGTGGCTGCGTGCGTAGATGCGCGCGAGGCGGCTGCGAGGCGTTTCCATGACGGGCGTTTCTTCCATGACGAGCGTTTCCATGACGGGGTCTTCTCCTTGTCGGCCTTGCGCGGCGTTACTTCGGACCCGACAGCTGACCGAGGTCCATGATTGGTTGCAGGATCGAGAACACGATGAAGGCGACCGCGCCGCCCATGATCACGAGCATGAGCGGCTCGAGCAGTGCGGTGAAGCGCGACAGCTTGGTGTCGACCTCGGACTCGTAAGTGACCGCGACGCGCTCGAGCATCTGCTCGAGCTGGCCGGCCTTCTCGCCGACCGCCACCATGTGGATCATCGTCGCCGGGAACTGCCCCGATTTCTTCAGGGTCTGGGCGAGCGACTCGCCCTCGGTGACCGCGCGCTTGGCATCCTCGATCGCCTGCTGGATGATCACGTTGCCGACGATCTGCTTCGCCGTATCGAGCGCGCGCAGCATTGGCACGCCGGCCTCGAGCATCGTGCCAAGCGTGCGCGCGAACCGGCTGACGTTGATCGTGCGTGCGAGCTCGCCAAGCACCGGCAATCGCAGGATGAAGGCATCCCATGTGTGGCGTCCCTCCTTGGCGCGCGTCCAGCTCACGAACCAGAAGAATGCACCAACGAGACCAATGAGCAGTGCCCACCACCAGTTGCGGAAGAAGTCCGACGACGCGATCAGCATGCGGGTGTTGATCGGCAGCGTCTTGCCCTGCTGCTTGAACATCTGCGTGATGTTCGGGATCACCTTCACCATCAGGACCGCCATGATGATGGAGCCCACGCCCACCATCACGAGCGGATAGATCATCGCGCTCTGGACCTTGGACTTGAGCTTCTGCGACCCCTCGAGGAAGTCGGCCAGGCGGGTCAGGACCTCGTCGAGGTTGCCGGCGATCTCACCGGCGCGCACCATCGAGACAAACAGCTCGTCGAACAGCTTGGGGTGCTTGGCGAGCGCGTCGCCGAACGAGCTGCCCTCGTTGACCGCAGAGCGCACCTCCGATATCGGCGTCTTGAGCCGCAGGTTCTGGATCTGTTCGACCAGCGCGCCGAGTGCATCAGCGAGCGGAATCCCGGCCTTGACCAGGGTCGCCATCTGGCGCGTGAACGCCGCGATCTCGACCTTCTTGACGCCGCCGATGATGCCGCCGAGATCGACGTCGCGCGACAGGCCGCCCTTCTGCGCGTTGCGCTCCTTGGCAAGCTTGCCGCCGCGCGACAGCTCGAAGCTCATCACGTGGACGCCGTCCTTGCGCAGCACCTGGCGCAAGACCTTGGGCGACTCGGCGTCGCGCACGCCGCTGACCGCCTTGCCCGACGCGCCCACGCCCTTGAATGCGTACATCGGCATCAGTCCGTCGTCTCCGCGGTCATCAGCATGACCTCCTCGGGAGTCGTCATACCCTGGACCACCTTGCGGGCTCCGTCGAACCGGAGCGACACCATGCCGGCCTCGACCGCCGCGTTGCGGATCGATCCGGCGTCGGCCTTGTCGAGGCAGAGCCGGCGAACCTGCTCGCCGACCATCAGCAGCTCGTAGATGCCGGTCCGGCCGCGATAGCCCAGCTGGTTGCACGCCGGGCAGCCGACCGGCTCGTAGACCGTGCCCTGCGGCGGCGGGCGCAGGCCCTTGACCGACGGGAAGCTGTAGCGGCCGTTGAAGAACTTCTGCGCGTCGAGCCCGAGCTCGCGCAGGATCTCATCGGACGGGCGCACCGGGCGCGCGCACTCGTAGCACGGGCGGCGGACCAGGCGCTGGGCGAGCAGGCCGACCAGCGACGACGCGACGAGGAACGGCTCGATCCCCATGTCGACGAGGCGCGTGATGCCACCGGCGGCGTCGTTGGTGTGGACGGTAGAGAACACCAGGTGGCCGGTGAGCGATGCGGTGATCGCGACCTCGGCGGTCTCGCGATCGCGGATCTCGCCGACCATGATGACGTCGGGATCGTGGCGCAGGAACGACCGCAGCCCCGATGCGAACGTCAGGTCGATCTTGGAGTTGACCTGGGTCTGCGAGATGCCCTCGAGCTGGTACTCGACCGGATCCTCGACGGTGAGGATGTTGATGTCGGGCGCGTTGATCTCCGACAGGCAGGCGTAGAGCGTGGTCGTCTTGCCCGAGCCGGTCGGTCCGGTCACCAGCAGGATGCCGTGCGGGCGCTTGATGATGTTGCGGATCGTGACCAGGTGGTCGTCGGCGAAGCCGATGTCGGCCAAGCCGAGCAACACCGAGCTGCGGTCGAGGAGGCGGATCGTGATCCGCTCGCCGCCGGCGGTGGGCGCGCTCGCGACGCGCATGTCGACGTCCTTGCCGGCCATCTTGCGGCGGATGCGGCCGTCCTGCGGCAGGCGCTTCTCGGCGATGTTGAGCCCGGCCATGATCTTGACGCGGGCGGTGATCGACGCCTGGAACTTCTTGGGCGCGCGCTTGGCCTCGCGCAGCACGCCGTCGACCCGGTAGCGCACCACGACGTCCTTCTCGCCGGGCTCGATGTGGATATCCGACGCGCGCTCCTTGGCGGCCTGGAACATCAGCGAGTTGACCCAGCGGATGATCGGCGCCTCGTCGTTGGCGTCGAGCATGTCGACGAGCTCCTCGGACTGGAACTCGGCGTCCTCCTCGTCGTCCTTCTTGACGCCCTCCTCGAGCTCGTGGCTGCCGCGCAGCCGCGAGTAGGTCTTGTTGATCTGGTCGACGATCTTGCCGCCCGCGGCGACGACGGGCTCGACCGGCTCGTCGAGCAGCACCGCGACCGCATCGATGACATCGACCGCGCTGGGGTCGGCGACCGCGATCATCACGCGGCCCGCGCCGTCGCGACCGAGCGGCAGCACCAGGCGCTGGCGCGCGAAGTTGATCGGCAGCTTCTCGATCAGCTCGACCGGGATGTCCTCGGCGCGCGGCAGGTCGCGCAGGTACGGCGTCTCCGACTGCAGCGACAGCGCGAACGCGAGCTGATCCTCGTCGATGAGCTTCAAGCGGACCAGGACCTCGCCGATGAGGCCTCCCTCATCGCGCTGCTTGGCGAGCGCGCGCTCGATCGCATCGGGCGAGACCCCGCACTGGGTGATCATGATCTCGCCGAGCAGCGGCGCGACCGGGCCGCTGGGTAGCGCGGGGCCAATATCGGGTGCGCCCGGCCGGAACGGCTTGGCAGGAAAGCCCGAGGCCGCCATTACCGGGTGCCCTTCTTGGCCTTCTTCTGGGCGGCCTGCGGCGCGGCGCTGGCGTCGATGGCGTCGTCCCACGGCATCGCGCCGGAGCCCTTGGCCTTCGCCCTCGCCTTGGCCTCGGCCTTGAGCTCCGCCTGCGACTTGCGCCCCGGCGTGTACTTGCGCGGCGACTGGCCCTTGCGCCGCGCCTCTGGCTTGCTGCCATCTGCCTTCGCGTCGGGCTTGGCGTCCGACGACTTGGTGTCCGACGGCTTGGCGCCCGTGGCGTCCGACGACTTGGCGTCCGCCGAGGGCTTGGACGCCGCGGCGTCCGAGGGCTTGGTCGCGGCGTCCGATGGCGCATCCGACGGCTTGGTCACCGGCTGCTTGCTCGCCGGCGCCTTGACCTCGGAGCGCTTGACCGGAACCTTGGCCTTGGGCTCGGGCTTCTTGGGGTCGACCTTCTTGGGCTTGCCGTCGGGCTGCGGCGCCGTCGTGCCGTCGCCGTGGCCCTCTTCGGGCGCCTCGATCTGCGACGGCCCGTACTCGATCGGCCCCGGATCGACCCAGCGCCGGCGCCCGATCGCGTTGGCCGCGGCGACGTCGTCCTCGACCGCCTGGATCGAGCGGTTGATCTCCTCGATCACGCCGCGCTTGCGGCGGTAGTCGACCTTGGGCTCGTACTTCATCTCGTTGAGCGTCGCGAACGACTCGACGAACTCGTCGCGCTCGCGGACCTTGCGCTCGCGGATCGACTGCAGATCGAGCTGGTCCTTGACGATGTACGGCGTGAGCAGGATGAGCAGATTGGTCTTCTTCTTGGCCTTGGTCGAGAACTTGAAGAGGTAGCCCAGGATCGGGATGTCGCCGAGCAGCGGGACCTTGGACACGTTGTAGACGTCGCGCTCCTGGATCAGGCCGCCGATCACCACGCTCTGCTGATCGTGCACGACGACCTGGGTCTTGAGCTTGCGCTGCGTCCACGTCGGGCCGAGCTCGGCGTCCTTGCCGCCGATGTCCTTGGTCTCCTGCTCGATCTCGATCCGGACCACGTCGTTGCTCGAGATGTGCGGCGTGACGTTGAGCGTGAGGTTCAGGTCCTGGCGCTGGATGTTCTGGCCGATCGAGCCGGTCGGGATCTGGCTCGCGCCGGCGGCGCCCGGCAGGCCGAAGCCGCCGAACGTCAGGCCGGCCTTGTACGGGATGTTGTTGCCGACCGAGAACTCGGTCTTCTCGTTGTCGATCGCGATGATGTGCGGCGCCGACAGCACGTCGGTGTTGTCCTGGGTCGCGAGCGCCTGGAACAGGATGCCGTACGACGGGATGCTGGTCCCGAGGAAGGTCTGCGAGTTCTTGAGCGGCGTGCCGATGAGGCCGCCGATCAAGCCGGTCGCGCTGGCGAGCGAGGCCGCGGCGCTGATCGACCTCAGATTCGGGGTCTGCACGCCGCCGATCACGAGCGCGTTCGAGTCGCCGCTGCCGACCGGGAAGCCGCCGTGCGAGCTCGACCCGATGTCGAGCTCCTTGGCGAGCTGGACCTCGAGGATCAGCGCCTCGATGAACACCTGGCGGCGCGGGTGGTCGAGCCGCCGCACGACGTCCTTGATCGCGATGAAGTCGCGGCCGGTCGACATCACGATCAGCGAGTTGGTCGGCTTGTCGCCGATCACGCGGACCTGGCCCTCGAGGGCGGCGCCGAGGTTATCCGGGCCGCCGGGGATCGGCTGGGGCTGGGGCTGCGGCTGCGGCACGCCCGGCGCGCCCGGCTGACCGGGGCGGCCACCCGTCTGGCCCGGCCGCTGGGGCGTGCTCTGCCCCATCGCGTTGTTGAGCGTGGTCGCGAGCTCCTCGGCCAGCGCGTTCTCGAGCGGGAAGACATGGATCGCCGAGCCGCCCTCGGTGTCGAGCGCGATGTCGAGCCGATCGACCAGGCCCTTGACCCGGTAGTAGCCGGCCTCGCTCGATACGACGATCAGCGTGTTGGAGCGGTCGTCGACCAGGATCTTCGACGGCACGGCGCTCGAGACGTCGTCGGTCGAGTTCTGGATCGGCGGCGCGGGCTGGCCCGGCGGCACGGGCACCGGCTGGGGCGCGCCGCCGCGCCGGCCACCGCCGGGCTGCGGGATGCCGCCCGGCACCTGGGCCACGCCGCCGCCGCCGGTGATGCCGAGGATCTCGTTGAGCTTCTGCGCGAGCTGCGTGGCGTCGGCGTGGTGGACCGGGATCGTGTAGATGCCGTCGCTGCCGCCCGGGACGTCGATCGAGCGCGCGAGCGACATCATGTCCCGGACCTGGCTGGCGTAGTCGGTGATGATCAGCATCGTGCCGGCGATCTGCACGTTGCCCGCCGGCGAGCGGATCGAGTCGAGCGCCTGGCGCAGCGTCTCGACCTGCGCGTAGGTCGGGCGCAGCACGTAGCGCACGATCTGATCCTCGTCGTTGGGGATGCCGCGCTTGAAGATCGGCACGGTCTCGCCCTTGGCGGCGGCCGAATCGACGATGCGGATCACGTTGCCCTTGGGCACGATCGTGAGCCCCATCGTCGACAGCGCGACCAGGAACACCCGGTATGCCTCGGTCGAGCTCATCTTGTTGGGCGCGATCACCGTGACCTTCTTGCCGGTCGACACGATGCGCGGATCGAGGATGAAGTTCTTGCACGTGAAGCCCATCACCCAGGTGATGAGGTCCTTGAGCTCGGTCTCGGGCTTGAACGTGACCGCGACCTGTCCCGTGCGCTTCTTGCAGCTGTAGAGCGCCTCGTCCTCGCCGGGCGCGGGCGTGGCCGGGGTCGTCGACACCGTGCGCTCGGCCGGCGCCCCCGCGGGCTGCGCGGAGGCGACGGGCGTCGACCAGCCGCCGGGTGACGGGACGAGCCCGGCCAGGACGCTGGTGACGCCTGTGAAGACGATGGTCGCGATAAGCGAACGACGGGCCTTTTGCATGGGTCCTACCTGATCGAGTACTTCAAGGTGACGGGCTTACCGCGACGCGTGACCTCGACTTCCAGCGAGGTCGCTTCGCGCAACTTGGTGTAGACCTCGAGCGCCTTGTCGGCGGAGGTCAGCTCGAAGCCGTTGATCGACTGCAGCGTATCGCCGTTCGACAGCCCGAGCTTGGCGAACGCCGACGTCGGGCGGATCGCGTACAGCTTGAAGCCGTCGGGCTTGCCGTTCTTCATCGAGGGAACGACGCGGGCGCCCTTGGCGACCGCCATCGGATTGAGCAGGACTTTTTCGACCAGCGACTTGTCGATCTCGTAGTTCGAGTCGTCGATCTTCTTGATGCCGTTGTCGATCGACGCCTGGAGGTCGTCCTTGTCGCCGTCGGCGTTGGCCACCGGCGGGGTCTCGGTCACCGGCGTCGGGGTCGGCGCGGCGGGCGGCGTGGCGCCGAGCAGCACCAGGCGCTCGGTGCGGCCGTTGTTCTCGAAGTCGATGTACTTGAAGTGGATCGACTTGATCGCGCCCGAGTTGTTGGCGCCCGGGACCTTGTCGCCGACCGCGTACGCTCCCTGCTTCTGGTTCTCGCTGTTGATGATCGTCGCGTACGACTCCTCGGGCTTGGGCCCGATGTTGGTCGCGAGCAACGCGAGCGGCAGCGACGTGAGCGCCACCGACGACGGATCCGACGGCTTCGCGATGTCGACCGTGGGCGTGCAGTCCGAGCAGAACATGTTGCGGCTCGCCAGCTGCCCGCCGTCCTTGCTGCGCACCGCGGCCACCGGGGTCTCGGGGTGCGCGAACACCGCCGCGACCTTGGGTCCGTGGTCGGGATCGCCGAGGAACTTGGCCTCGACGATGTGGCTGGTCGCCTTGGCGGCGAACACCGCGCACACGACCACCACGAGCACGCCGAGCACCCAGAAGTAGCGCTTGATCAGGTCTTGCATCGCCTAGTCTTCCTGCGTCCCGGGATGCGTCCCGGCGGCCCTCGCGGTCGCGGTTTCGAGCTCGGTGCCCTCGGGCGCATCGGCATCCGGGTCTGGGGTCTCGAGTCGGCGATAGATCGTCCGCGTCGCGATCCCGAGCAGCTTCGCGGTCAGCCGCTTGTCGCCGCGCGTGTGGCGCAGCGTCTCGTGGATCACCCGCATCTCGATCTCGGCCAGCGGCATGCCGATCGGAAACGTCAGCGACGACGCCGCGGTGGTCCCGGGCGTCGCGTCGCGGATCTCGCGCGGCAGGGCGTCCTCGTCGACGACCGTCTGGCCGGATCGGGTCAGCACCACCGCGCGCTCGATCGCGTTCTCGAGCTCGCGCACGTTGCCCGGCCAGCCGTACTCGGTGAGGCGCTCGATCGCGACCGGCGAGCAACCCGAGATCGCCTTGCCGTTCTTCTCGGCGTACACCTGCACGAAGTGCTGGGCGAGCAGCGAGATATCGTCGCGGCGATCGCGCAGCGGCGGCACGATGACGGGGATGACGTTGAGCCGGTAGTACAGGTCCTCGCGAAACCGGCCGGCCTTGACCTCCTCGGCGAGGTTGACGTTGGTCGCAGCCACGATGCGGACGTCGATCCGGCGCGGCATGCCGCTGCCGCCGAGCCGCTCGATCTCGTTCTCCTGCAAGACGCGCAGGAGCTTGACCTGCACGTGGCGAGAGATCTCGCCGATCTCGTCGAGGAACAGCGTCCCGCCGTTGGCGGCCTCGAACCGGCCGTCGCGCGCGGTGGCAGCGCCGGTGAACGCGCCCTTCTCGTAGCCGAACAGCTCGGCCTCGAGGATCGACTCGGGGATCGCGGCGCAGTTGACCGGGATGAACGGCCCGCCGTCGGGCTGGCGGCCGCCGCGTGCGCGCGTGCTGTTGTCGTGGAGCGCGCGCGCGAGGAGCTCCTTGCCGGTGCCGCTCTCGCCGAGGAGCAGCACGGTCGCCTCCGAGGGCGCCGCCTGCATGACGATGTCCATCGTGCGGCGCCACGCGAGCGACGTCCCGATGATCGCGCGGCGGCGCTTCTCGGCGAGCTGCGCCTTGAGGCTGCGGTTCTCGACGAGCAGCGACTGCTTCTCGAGGGCGTTGCGCACGATCCGGACCACGTGGGCGCGCTTGAGCGGCTTGGTCACGAAGTCGTAGGCGCCCTCCTTCATCGCGTCGACCGCGGTCTCGACGGTGCCGTACGCGGTCATCAGCACGACCTCGGTCTCGGGCGCGATCGTCTTGGCCGCGCGCAAGAGATCCATGCCCGAGGTGTTGGGCATCATCAGGTCGGTGAGCAGCACGCCGACCCGGTGCTTGCGCAGCACATCGAGGCCGGCGGTGCCATCAGTCGCCGAGAGCACGGTCAGGCCCTCGCGCTTGAAGATCTTGGTCAGCGATTCGACGATCGCCGGCTCGTCGTCGACCACGAGGACGATCCCGCCATCCGCCGCCCGCACCACTTGTCCGGGGTCCTCGACCGACGAAGCCCCATGGTTTCCATCGACTTGCGAGGCGGCAAACCGGCGAAACGGGCTCTGGGCAGGCTGGTTCCACATACGCAGCGCTTCTACTAACAAGCCGTGGGCCAGCCCCGCTTCCCTTAACCGCCTGAAATAGCTCGGAGCTCTTCCTGGATCGCGGGGCACCATGTGCCACGATGTCTAGCCGCCAGCGGCGGTTTGACAAAGTGGCATGGGCGTCCTGCATGGTGAGATGTACTCCGTTAGATCACATCTCCTTCTATGGCCAATGTCCAGAAACCTGCCCGCTCCCCGCTCTTTACCCCGCGCCGCCCCTCGCCTCATCGAACACGCGCTCCACGCGATCTCGAGGTGCGCGCGACACGGCCGGGTTGTCGCGCAGTTTTTCAGGTCCGCTGCTCGCGCGGCGGAGGGTCGGTCTGCCGCGACTTGCGCAGCGGCATCGGGATCTGGCGCGGCAGCTTGACCGTGAACACGGTGCCGGCGCCGACCCGGGTATCGCACTCGATGGTGCCGCCGTGGCGCTCGACCAGCTCGTGGACGATCGACAGGCCCAGGCCGGTGCCCTCGCCGACGTCCTTGGTCGTGAAGAACGGGTCCCAGATCCGCGGCAGGACCTCGGGCGGGATGCCCTGGCCGTTGTCGCGGATCTTGACCTCGACGCCGTGGGTGTCGCCGGAGGTCTCGATCGTGATCGTGGCGTCGTCCTTGCCCGAGAGCGCCTGCGCCGCGTTGGTCAGGAGGTTCATGAACACCTGGTTGACCTGGCCGGCGTGGCCGCGCACCCGGCCGACGTCGCCGTAGTGCTTGATGACCGTCTTGTCCTTGAGCAGGTGGCGGAGCAGCTCGAGCGAGTCGTCGATCGAGCGGTCGATGTCGAACTCGACCACGCTCTCGTCGTCGGTGCGCGAGTAGTTGTGAAGCGCGGTGACGATCGCCTTGGTGCGCTGCGCGCCGCGCTGCACCACGCGGACCATCTCGCGGACGTCGCGCGCGGCGTCGCCGCGGACCGCGGGGTCGCTCGAGTCGACGTCGTCGATCGCCTGCTCGAGCGGGCCGACCATGTTGACGATCGCGTTGACCGGGTTGTTGATCTCGTGCGCGATGCCGGCGACCAGC
>DATIPJ010001210.1:0-6027 GCA_035472155.1 Kofleriaceae bacterium | reverse complement strand
GCGCCAGCTCGTCGCCCGCCACGCCGGCGCCGGCGTGCGCGGCGCGTTCGGCATCCACCCGCAGATCGTCCCCGAGCTGTCCGCCGACGAGCTCGCGGGCGACCTCACGGCTCGCCTGGTCGACGCCGCGCGCGACGCCTGCGCGATCGGCGAGTGCGGCCTCGACGGCGGCACGCCCCAGCACGAGCTGCAGGAGCAGATCTTCCGCGCGCACCTCCGCGCCGCCCGCGCCACCGGCAAGCCGCTCGTGATCCACGTCCTTCGCGCGCACGACGCGGCGCCCCGCCTGCTGCGCGAGGAGGGCCCCATCACCGGCGTCCTCCACAGCTATTCCGGCGGCGCCGACCTGGTGCCGATCTACCGCGACCTCGGCCTCGCCTTCTCCTTCGCCGGCCCGGTCACCTACCCCAACGCGCGCCGCCCGCTCGCCGCCGCCCGCGCCGTCCCCGCCGACCTGCTGCTCGCCGAGACCGATGCCCCCGACCAGGCCCCCGCGCCCCACCGCGGCGGCCGCTCCGAGCCCGCGTTCGTCGCCGCGGTCATCGCCGGCCTCGCCGCCGCCCGCGGCGCCTCGCCGGCCGAGCTCGCCGCGCTCACCACCGCCAACGCCCGCCGCCTGTTCGCCGCCTGGTGACTACTCCGGCATCGGATCGGGCGTCTGCAGCGCGTCCCACAGCTCGAAGTATTTCGCGCGCACCGAGGCGTCGAGCGCCTCGCCGAGCTCGCGGGCCGGCCGCACGTGCTTGATCAGCTCCACCACATCGCCGATGTCCTTCGCGCGGTGGATCGACGACATCCCCGAAGCGAGCTTGAGCTCGACGAGCTTTGCCAGAGGGATCAGCGCGAGCCCGTGCTCGCGGACCGCAACAGTCGCCGGATCCGGAAACTGGACAGGCTTGGGCAGTCCGTCCCCCGGGTAGTCTCCTGCGATGAGCACATCGATCGTGACCCCGAGCTCGGTATCGCGAACGCCCCGGCTTCCCGGAAACTTCTCGACGTACCCGCGGCCCAGCCAGTGCTCCTTGAACTGCTGCAGTCCCTCACGGGTCAACAGGACATCCACATCGACCGTCACGCGCTGATAGCCGTGCTCGTTGAGCGCCATGGCGCCGACGATGGCGTACGGGATCTCGAGCTCGTCGAGCCTTGCCACGAGCCTGCGCATCGCCTGCTGCACCTCGGCTACACCCATGAAGAATCGCTCCGCGTATTCGGCTCCGGCCCAGACAGCTGCTGCGCCCATCTACACACTATAGCGCGACCGCGCATGGCGCCGAGGGCGAGTCTTCGCGGTTGACACATCTAAAGCATCGGCAAGAATGCCGCGATGACGCATCGCAGGTTCGATCGGACAGCGCGGCTGCTCGGCGACGAGGGTGTCGAGCGGCTCGGGCGCTCGACGGTGACGGTGTTCGGCGTCGGCGGGGTCGGCTCGTTCGCGGCCGAGGCGCTGGTGCGCAGCGGGGTCGGCCGCGTGATCCTCGTCGACTACGACCGGATCTGCGTCACCAACGTCAACCGGCAGCTGCATGCGATGAAGGGCACGCTGGGCAAGCCCAAGGTCGCGGTGATGGCCGAGCGGCTGCGGATGATCAACCCCGACGCGGTGATCGAGGCGCGCGCGGAGTTCTACAGCGCCGAGACCTCGGCGCAGCTGCTGGTGCCCGAGCCCGACGTGGTGATCGATGCGATCGACAACATGGCGGCCAAGATGCACCTGATCGCGACGTGCATGCGCGACCGGCTGCGCTGCGTGTCGGCGATGGGCGCCGCGGCGCGGCTCGATCCGACGAAGGTGCGCGTGGGCGACCTCTCGGAGACGCGGATGGATCCGTTCGCGCGCGACCTGCGGCGCAACCTGCGGCGCAAGCACGGCATCGACTGCAGCCGGGCGTCGGGCGTCTGGGCGGTGTACTCCGAGGAGCCGCCGACCGCGCCGCGCGCGCTCGCGTACGACGACGGCGCGTTCCGCTGCGTGTGCCCCGGCGGCGACAACGGCCGCAACGACTGCGAGCACAAGCACCGGGTCGAGGGCTCGGTGGCGTTCGTGCCTGCGGTGTTCGGGGCTGCCGCGGCGTCGCTCGCGGTGAAGCTTCTGTGCGGCCTGCCACTGCCGCGGCCGCTCGTCGACGCCGATGCGCCCCGCCCCCGCCGGCCGACGCGGCTGGCGCCGGTGGCGCCGAGCTGACCGCCGGCTTCGAGACTGTGGTAAGGCAGTGGCCATGATCACCAAGGGCCAGAAGATTCCGTCCGTCACCATCAAGCAGGCCACCCCCGAGGGCGGGGCCGACGTCGACCCCGCGGCGCTGTTCGCGGGCAAGAAGGTCGTCATGTTCACGCTGCCCGGCGCGTTCACGCCGACGTGCTCGCAGAAGCACCTGCCGGGCTACGTCCAGAAGCTGCCCGAGCTCAAGGCCGCCGGCGTCGACCTCGTCGCGTGCCTGTCGGTCAACGACGCCTTCGTGATGAAGGCGTGGGCCGAGCAGAACGACGCGCTCGGCAAGATCACGATGCTCGCCGACGGCTCGGCGGCGTTCACCAAGGCGCTCGGCCTCGAGCTCGACCTGACGGCCCACGGCCTGGGCGTGCGCTGCGCGCGCAGCGTGCTCACGATCGACAACGGCGTCGTCACCACGATCGACGTCGAGGCCCCGGGCAAGTTCGAGGTGTCGAGCGCCGACGCCTGCCTGATCGGTCTCAACAAGTAACGCGTCTCGGCGTGCTAGCGTGGCCGCGTGGCTCCGCCGTTGTTTCATCGCATCCTGATCGCCAACCGCGGCGAGGTCGCCGTGCGCGTCGCGCGCGCCTGCGACAAGCTCGGCATCGTGCCGGTGTTCGCCACCAGCGAGGCCGACCGCGACGCGCCGTACCTGCGCGGCCGCGAGGTCGTCGTGCTCGGCCCCGGCCGCGCGGCGCAGAGCTACCTCGACGTCGAGCGCGTGGTGCAGGCCGCGGTGCAGTCGCACGCGACCGCGCTCCACCCGGGATGGGGCTTTCTGTCCGAGAACCCGCTGCTCGCGACGTTGTGCGCGCAGCACGGGGTGACGTTCATCGGGCCGCCGCCGCAGGTGACCGCGCTGATGGGCAGCAAGACGCGCGCGAAGGCCGCGATGCGCGCCGCCGGGCTCGAGGTCATCCCGGGCAGCGACGGCGTGCTCGGCTCCGCCGACGAGGCGCGCCAGGTCGCCGCCCACGTCGGGTTCCCGGTGCTGTTCAAGGCGGAGAACGGTGGCGGCGGGCGCGGCATGCGGATCGCGCGCAGCCCCGGCGAGGTCGAGACCGCGTACGCGGAGGCCCAGGCCGAGGCCCGCGCGGCGTTCGGCGGCGACCGCGTGTACCTCGAGAAGCTCGTCGAGGGCGGCCGCCACGTCGAGATCCAGGTGTTCGCCGACCGCTACCGCCGCGCGGTGCACCTGGGCGAGCGCGACTGCACCGTGCAGCGCAACCACCAGAAGCTGATCGAGGAGAGCCCGTCGCCGGCGATCAGCGCGGATCAGCGCGCCGCGACCTGCGCCGCCGCCGCGCGCGCCGCTGCCTCGGTCGGCTACGTCGGCGCGGGCACGATGGAGCTCCTCCTCGATGGCGACGTGCTGCGCTTCATGGAGATGAACTGCCGCTTGCAGGTCGAGCACACGGTGAGCGAGGAGCGCAGCGGCAAGGACCTGGTCGTCGCGCAGATCGAGATCGCGGCCGGCCGCCCGCTCGCCTGGCAGCAATCGGACATCGCGCTCACCGGCCACGCGATCGAGTGCCGGATCAACGCCGAGGATCCGGCCGACAACTTCCGCCCGGCGCCCGGCACGATCACCGAGTGGCTGCCGCCGAGCGGCGATGGCGTCCGCGTCGATACCCACGTCAGCGCGGGCTACGTCGTGCCGCCGTTCTACGACTCGCTGCTCGCCAAGGTGATCGTCACCGCGCCCGACCGCAGCACCGCGATCGCGCGCATGATCGCCGCGCTCTCGGCGTTCCGCGTGGGCGGCGTTCCGACGACGATCCCGATGCACATCGCGATCCTCGGCAGCGCCGCGTTCCGCGAGAACCGCTACGACACGCGGTCGATCCCGGGCTGGCCGCGTGCGGCGTGAGCCCCGCGGCGGCGCATCGGGCGACCGCTACGGCGCGGCGTAGAAGTAGTACTGCGCGGTGTACGCCACCTCGACGCGCTTGGCGCCGCTGCACGCGTCGATCGGCGCGACCCCGCCCGTCGTCGCGAGCCGATGGATGAACGACACCTTCGAGAACACGCCATTGCCCGAGGTATCGACCGCGGTCAGCCGCAACAGCGCGATCGAGCCCTGGTTGGGCACGCTCACCGGGGTACCGCCGTGCACGCGGCTGCCGTCCTTGGTCGACTCCCAGTACGGCCCCGGCGGCAGGTTCTTGTCGGCACCGCCGAAGTGCACGCCGATCTGCGCGCCCGCCTCGTCGAACAGCTCCGCGCTCGGGCCATGGAGCTTCCACGCCGGCCCGCCGCCGTCGGTCGAGCACTCGTAGATCTGCGAGCCGCGCGCGTTCGCGATGAGCACCAGCTTGTGGTCTTCGGGCACGGCGAGCTCGGGCGGCACCGTCGGGCGCTGCAGCGGCCCCGGGCTCACCACCGGGGGCGCCGGCGGCTTGGGCTCGGGCGCCGACCCCGGCTTGCTACAGCCGAGCACGCACAACATCGCCAACGTGAACGTACGCATCGAGGCCTCCCTGGTGCGGCCACTATAAACACATGTCCTATCAGGCGCCTGCGCATCCATGACTTCTTGCACATGCCCGGGGCGAATTGGGCGCGTACTCTTGGCAGTCGTGCGCATCACCTTCGCCCTGCGGTTGGTCGGCTACTGCCTGTTGATGGTCGTCCTGGTCGCCACGCTGATCGACGCCAGCTACCTGCCGCGCACCGAGCTCGCGCTGTGGCTGATCGCCTATGCCGGCTTCGCGATCGCGTTCCACCTCGGCGCAAGCGCGCCGGTCGGGGCGCGCCGGCGGCGGCTGCTGGCGCTCGCGATCGCAACGCCGACCATGCTCGCGATGGCGGCGCTCCTGCCCTGCCACTTCGGCGCGCTGTCGCTCGTGATCGTCGCCTCGCAGGCGGCGCTCGTCCTGACCCCGCTCCAGGCCACCGCGTGGATCCTCGCGCAGACCACGATCCTCGGCTACTTCGTGTGCAAGGCGTACTCCCTCGACAACGGCATCGCCGCGCTGATCGCGCTGCTCGGCTTCCAGAGCTTCGCCGCGGTCGCGGTGTACGTCGCGCGCCACGAGGCCGAGGCGCTGCAGGCGCTCGCGTGCGCCAACGCCGAGCTGCGCTCGACCCGCACGCTGCTCGCCGAGGCCAGCCGGGTCAACGAGCGCACGCGCATCGCGCGCGAGCTGCACGACGTGCTCGGCCACGACCTGACCGCCCTGGGCCTCCAGCTCGAGATCGCGACCCACGTCGCCTCGGACAAGGTCCCCGAGCACGTCGCCAAGGCGCGCGATGTCAACGCGCGGCTGCTCCGCAACGTGCGCGATGTCGTCGGCAAGATGCGCACCACCGAGGGCACCGATCTGCGCGAGGCGCTGCGGACGCTGGTCGAGGATTTGCCCGGGCTCACCGTGCACCTCTCGCTGCCCGACGCGCTGTTCGTCGACGATCCGGCGCGCGCCCAGTGCGTGCTGCGCTGCGTGCAGGAGATCGTCACCAACACCCTGCGCCACGCCCGCGCGCGCAACCTCTGGATCACCATCGAGCCGCGCGAAGAAGGCCTGACCGTCGATGCGCGCGACGATGGCCGCGGCGCCACCGCGCTCACCGCGGGCAATGGACTGTCCGGCATGCGGTCGCGCCTCGAGGAGCTCGGCGGCTTCCTCCACATCGCCCCGGCGCCGTCGTTCTCCTTGACCGCGCAGCTGCCGCTCGAGGGCAAGTCGTGACCCGGATCCGCATCGTCCTCGTCGACGATCACACGCTCGTGCGCGAAGGCATCCGCACGCTGCTCGGGCTCGTCTCGGACCTCGAGCTGGTCGGCGAGGCCGCGAGCGGCCAGGAGGCCT
>DATIPJ010001209.1:0-9804 GCA_035472155.1 Kofleriaceae bacterium | reverse complement strand
GCTCCTGCGCCGTGCGCGGCGCATAGCCCAGCACGCGTTCCAGGTAATCGAGCGCCGACACCATTCCCAGCGGTCGCCAGATCTGCAGCTCCTCCGCCTCCCGCAACCATCGGGCCTCCTCGGCGTCGAGCGCAGCGCGCCTCGCAGCGATCAGCCGCAACGCGCGGTCCACGACCTGCCAGCGCGGCTCGCACTGGCGCGGTTCGCCGCCACGCGGCTCGGGCTGGCGCGGTTCGCCGCCACGCGGTTCGCCACGCGGTTCGCTGCGGCGCGGTTCGCCCGGGCGCGGTTCGGCCGGGCGCGGTTCGCTGCCGCGCGGTTCGCTGCCGCGCGGTTCGCCCGGGCGCGGTTCGGCCTGGCGCGGTTCGCCGCCACGCGGTACACCTTGACGCGGTTCGGCCTGACGCGGTTCGGCCGGGCGCGGTTCGCCGCGACGCGGTTCGGCCTGACGCGGTTCGCTGCCGCGCGGTTCGCCGTGACGCGGTTCGGCCGGGCGTAGTTCGGCCGGGCGCGATTCGCCACTACGCGGTGCGCCGCCACGCGGTTGGGCCGGGCGCGGTTCGCCGCCACGCAGTTCGGCCGGGCGCGGGTTCGGTTGGCGGGGCGCCGACTGGGGTGGGCCGGCCACCTTCGCGGATCCGGACGCCCACGTGGGCGCGTGCTCTTCATCTGATTCGATCGCCGGCCGAGTACCATCTCGTAGCATTGCCAGTCTCCTGCACTCTTCGCGTGCATCCTTTTATCATGTGGATTTTCGTATCCACGCGTTGCGCTCTGGGGGCCGATTGGCAGCCATCGGCGAAATTTGGGCAGTCGCATGCGAATTCGTTCGCAGAGTGAAGCACAGCGCGTTCTGGAAGATGCTCGAGGCGAGAGAAGCAATTGCGACTGTGATGCTGCGAATTACTTGTCAAGCGCAAATATGTCAGTTCCGATGATTGCCAGTCTATTCTCTGCAGCTGATCAGATGGAGCGGCGGCGTTGCGGACGTGTCCGGCTCATCGGGCGCGAGGGAGTGACGCCTCGGCGAGGCGGGCGCGCACCTCGCGCACGAGGGTGTCGTAGACAGCCGGTGCGATGGTGTGGCCGACGTCGGGGAGCTCGCGGAGCTCGGCGGTGGCGCCAGCGTGCTCGAGGAGGGCGATCGAGCGGCGTGCGGCGTCGATGGCGATGACGTCGTCGCGCGTGCCGTGGATGGCGACGATGGGAGCGATCCGGGCCGCGGGGTTTGGTAGCAGGGCAGCAGGTACGCGGCCTGCGATCGGGAATGCGCAGAGGACCTCGTCCGGGTGCCGGATGGCCATGGCGTAGGCGACGAGGGCGCCCTGGGAGAAGCCCGCGACGAAGACGCGCCGGCCCTCGGCGATCCCGACGATGGCGGGCCAGAGCTTCGCCTCGGCGGCGCTGACTGCCGCGGCGAGCGCGTCCTCGCCGATGCCCGGGGGCCAGTCGAACCATTGTCGGCCTTGGTCGAAGGGCAAGGGGGCGAGTGGAAGCGAGAGCTGGAGCTTGATCGGGAAGTTGCGCCAGGCGTCGCGGAAGTGCTCGGCGGTGTCGCCGCGACCGTGGAGGATGACCAGGAGCGGCCATCGGTCGTCGGCGTCACGCTCGAACACGGTGGCGAACCGCGTGCCGTGATTGGTGGTCGCGCTGAAGTGCTCGCGGGTGAGCTCCACGAGCTGGATGTCGCGGTCGCAAGCGAGGAGCCCGGCCACGATGGCGACGGCGAACAGCCCCCTGTGCAGCACGATTGGAATGTACCACCCGGCCGGATGCCCAGACTGTGGACCGCTCGCGCACGCTCGAGGCCGTGCGGCCGTGCTACCTAGCTGCGCATGAAGAGCATCCTGGCCGATCTGGTGTCGCTGCTGCAGCTCGAGCGTCTGGATCGCGACCTGTTCCGCGGCCGCAGCCAGGATCTGGGTTGGGGCGCGATCTTCGGCGGGCAGGTGGTGGGGCAGGCGCTATCGGCCGCGGCGCAAACGGTGGGCGCCGGACGGATCGTGCACTCGCTGCATGGCTACTTCATGCGCGCCGGCGATGTGCGCGGGTCGATCGTGTATCAGATCGATCGGCTGCGCGATGGCAAGAGCTTCACGACCCGCCGCGTGGTGGCGGTGCAGGAGGGCGAGGCGATCTTCAGCCTGGAGGTGTCGTTTCAGTCGGACGAGGAGGGGCTCGACCACCAGGACGCGATGCCCGAGGTGCCCGCGCCGGAGACGTTGCGCTCGGAGCGTGAGCTGGGGATGGCGCTGGCGGCGCAGCTGCCACCGCACCTGCTGGCGCGCGCGACGGCCGAGCGGCCGATCGAGATCCGCCCCGTGGAGGTGCGCGACCCGTTTCATCCGGTTGCAACGCCGGGCCGCCGGCAGGCGTGGTACCGCGCGATCGATCAGCTGCCCGACGACCCGGCGCTGCACCGGTATCTGCTCGCGTATGCGTCGGACTTTGCGTTTCTGGGGACGGCGCTGGATCCGCATGCGATGAGCTGGTTGACGCCCGGGCTGCAGATGGCCTCGCTGGACCACGTGATGTGGTTTCATCGGCCATTTCGGCTCGACGACTGGCTGCTGTACGTGGTCGACAGCCCGTCGGCGTCGGGCGCCCGCGGGCTGGTGCGCGGGCAGTTCTTCGACCGCGCGGGACGGCTGGTGGCCAGCACCGCGCAGGAAGGGCTGATCCGCCGGCGGCGCACGATCAACGTGCCGTAGGGCGCGATGCGTGAAGCGGCGATCGCGCCCGGCGCTCGGCACGCAGGGGCGCAGGGGCGCAGGCAAACGCGACGAGGCGAGAGACGCGCCGGATGCTATACGCGCTGGAAGGGGAACCAGCCATGGCAGTCGTCGTTTCGGTCAACGTCGGTCGCGCGCAGGCCACTGAGCATTCGAGTGTCCGGGTCACGGCGATCGACAAGCGACCGGTGGATGGGCCCGTGGAGGTGCGAGCGCCCGGCTCGAAGCGAGATGGGCTTGGCAGCGGGTTGGTCGGCGATGCGATCTGCGACCGCCGCCACCATGGCGGCGACGACCAGGCGGTGTACGCGTACGCGCGCGAGGATCTCGATCGCTGGGCCGCTGCGTTGCAGCGCCCGCTCGAGAACGGCAGCTTCGGCGAGAACCTGACGACGGTGGAGATCGAGGTGACGGGCGCGCTGATCGGCGAACGCTGGCGAATCGGCCGCGGGCTGGTGCTCGAGGTCTCGTGCCCGCGGATTCCGTGCCGCACGTTCGCGGGCTGGCTGGGCGAGCGGGGCTGGATGAGGCGCTTCACGCGCGAGGCGCGTCCCGGCGCGTACCTGCGGGTCATCGAGCGCGGTACGGTGCAGCGCAGCGACGCGATCGAGGTGATCGACCGCCCGGCGCACGACATCACGATCGGCGTGGTGTTCCGCGCACTCACCCGCGAGCCGCTGCTGCTCGAGCGCGTGCTCGAGGTCGGCGCGCTGCCGGCGGTGGAAGTACCGAAGGCGAAGGAGAAGCTCGAGCAAGCGCGGAGGATGCCGGCGTCGAGTCCGCCCGACGAGGACTGATCGCTGATTGCGACCGGTGCGCTCCGCCGCACGCGCCCGCGACGTTGCCGGGCGAGATTGCGCCGCACACGAGGTGGCTGCCGCAAGTCGCAACGGCGGGTATCCCTCGGCGAGCCCGCGGGGGCATACTGCGCGACATGTCGAGTCGGTCCTTGCTTGTCCTCTTGAGCACACTGGTGTGGAGCGCGGCACCCGCGGCTGCGCAGCAGGCGGCGCCCGCCGCTGCCGTCGCAAAGCCGGCGGCGCCCAACGATTATGGGCAGCCGGACAACTGGCTCTGCGCGCCCGGCCACAACGCCGCCTGCGAAGTGAACCTGGATACGACGGTGGTGGCAGCGAACGGCTCGACAAAGACGGAGAAGTTTGCGCCGGCCAAGGCGCCGGCGATCGATTGTTTCTACGTCTACCCGACGGTGTCGCGCGATCCGGGGGTGGTGGCCACGATGAAGGCCGCGCCCGAGGAGCTCGGGGTGGTCGCGGCCCAGTTCGCGCGGTTCAGCCAGGTGTGCCGGCCGTTCGCGCCGCTGTACCGCCAGTTCACGCTGACGGCGCTGGTGGCGCGGATGGGCGGCAAGCCGATGGACATGACTGGCATCGATCCGAAGATTGGCTATCATGATGTGGTCGATGCCTGGAATTACTATCTCGCGCATGATAACGACGGCCGCGGAGTGGTACTGATCGGACACAGCCAGGGCTCGGGAGTGCTGGTGGAGCTGATCAAGCACGAGATCGAGGGCAAGCCGGTGCAGAAGAAGCTGGTGTCGGCGATCTTGATGGGCACGCGGCTGCAGGTGCCTTCGGGGAAGGACGTCGGGGGCGACTTTGCATCGGTTCCGCTGTGCCGCCGCGCGCAGCAGATTGGCTGCGCGATCGTGTTCGCGTCGTACCGCGATAGCGCGCCGCCGACGAGCACAGCGCTGTTCGGCAAGAGCGGCGGGCCGGGGCTCGAGGCCGCGTGCGTCAATCCGGCGGCGCTGGCGGGTGGCTCGGGCGCCGCGCAGGCGTACTTCGGCGCGCGCAGCGCGATCGTCGATGCCAGCTCACAGGTCGAGTGGATCAAGGGCAAGGCGATCGACACGCCGTTCGTCAGCGTGCCCGGTCTGGTGACCGCCGCATGCAAGAAGAACGACGCCGGCACGTATCTGGCGATCGCCGTGCACGGCAACCCGAGCTCCCCGCGCACCTCGGACATTCCCGGCGACGTGGTGGTCGGCGGGAATGTCCGCGCCGACTGGGGGCTGCACCTGGTCGACGCCAGCCTGTTCATGGGCAACCTGATCGCGATCGTGCGCGACCAGGCAGCGGCGTACGGCCGCGCGAAGCACTGACGACCGAGGATGTGACATGGTGAAGATTGCGCTGCTGGGAATCCCGAACGACGACAACTCGTCGTACTTGAAAGGTCCGTCGGAAGCGCCGCCGCTGGTGCGCCGCGAGCTGGTCTCGGACGCGTACAGCATGTGGACCGAGACCGGGTTTGACCTCGGCGCGCCCGGCCAGCTCGTGGATCACGGCGACATCGCCTTCGACGGCGGTGCGGATCCGTGGGAGCGGATCGAGCAGGGCGTCGAGCGCGCGATGGCACCCGGCGATCCGTTGATCTGCATCGGCGGCGATCATGCGATCACGCATCCGATCCTGCGCGCGGTCCGCAGGCGCCACGGCAAGCTGACGATCCTGCACATCGACGCGCACGCCGACATCTATGACGCCTACCAGGGCAACCGCCGCTCGCATGCATCGCCGTTTGCGCGGATCATGGAGGAGCGGCTCGCCGATCGGCTGATCCAGGTCGGACTGCGCACGATCAATGACCATCATCGCGAGCAGTTTTCGCGGTTCGGCGTCGAGGTGATCGAGATGGCGCGGTGGAGCGAGGCGCATCGGCTAGAGCTCGCGACGCCGGTGTACGTCTCGCTGGACCTCGACGGGCTCGACCCGGCGTGCGCGCCCGGGGTCTCGCACCGCGAGCCCGGCGGGCCGTCGACACGCCAGGTGATCGATCTGCTTCACACGATCGCGCAGCCGATCATCGGCGCCGATGTTGTCGAGTACAATCCGCGCTGCGACCTCGGACAGATGACGGCGACGGTGGCCGCGAAGCTGGTGAAGGAGATCGCCGGCATGATGATCAAGACGATCCAGACGGCCGGCCGCGGCGGCGCGCGCTGACCACGGCTTCTCGCGTGCGATCCGCCCGGATTGCAACACCTTACATTGAAGGCATCCAGCGAGGCGCGGCTAGGGTATTCTCGCATCGTCTTTGATGTCCGCCAGAGTTGTGAGCTTCGCGATCGCGATTCTGTTTGGTTTCCAAGGAACCTCGCTCGCGCTCGATGGCCATCGCCGCATCACGCAGTATGCGCAAACGCACTTCGCGGCGCACGACGGCATGCCGCACAGCCTCGCGAACGCGATCGCGCAGACGAGCGACGGCTATCTGTGGACGACGAGCCAGGAAGGGTTGTCGCGATTCGATGGCGCGTCGTTCACGACGTATGACCATGGGACGACCGAGGGGATCCCGATCAATCAGTTCACCGCACTGGCGGTCGACCGAAAGGGGACGCTGTGGGCGGGGACGCGCAGTCGCGGTGTGCTGCATCTGGTGAACGGCGAGTTTCGGCCCGTGGCGTGGGAGCCGGGGCCGCAGGAGCAGCAGACGCGCGTGCTGGCGTTCGACGCCGGCGGCGACCTGTGGATCGGGATGCGCGAGCGCGGCGTGGTGCGGCTGCACGATGGCGCGCTGGTGGCAGCGCTCGGCGGGCGCGATGGGCTGCCCAGCGACGACGTGCGCTCGCTGCTCGCGGCGGGCGATGGCGCGATGTGGATCGGTACGTTCCACGGGCTGGTGCGATGGGCCGACGGGAAGCTGGTACGCGGGCCGCCGCCGCTCGACGGTGTGGCGGTGTACTCGATCGCCGAGGACGCGAGCGGCGGGCTGTGGTGCGCGACCGACAAGGGGCTGCTGCGGCTGCGCGGCGACGCGGTCGAGCCGGTGACCGCGGAGGGGCTGGCGCCCGGCGAGGCGACCAAGCTGCTGTTCGACCGCGATGGCAACCTGTGGATCGGCACGCGCACCGGGGTCGCGCGGATGACGGCCGACGGCCGCATCGAGCGCCTGCCGTATCCCGATGCGCTGGTGAATGCGCTGTTCGAGGACGCCGACGGCAACCTCTGGATCGGCAGCGACCGCGGGCTGGACCGGCTGCGCGACGGCGACGTGCTGCCGTTCGGCGCGAGCGAGGGGCTCGCGGACGAGGTCGTCGGCGCGTTCCGCGAGGATGCGACCGGCGCAAAGTGGATCACGACGACCGGCGGGCTGTACCGGATCGCGCCCGGCGAGATGACGGCGACGCGGCTCGTGGCGCACCGCGGGCTGTATGCGATCTACGCCGATGCGCACGGCGACATGTGGTTCGGCGGACGCGACGGGAACCTCGGGTGCTGGCGCAATGGCAAGCTGACATGGCTCGGCAGCCAGGACTGGGAGCGCATCCACTCGCTGGCCGAGACGGCCGACGGGATGTGGCTCGGGACCGACCACGGGCTGTTCCGCATGCGTGGCGAGCGGCTGGCCGATGCCATCGCGGTCGTGCCCGGGGTCGCGGTGCGGTCGATCGTGCGCGACAGCGATGGCTCGCTGTGGCTCGCGACCGACGGCGGGTTGATGCACTGGCGAGGCGACGCGGCCGCCGACGTCCCGGCTGGTGGGCCGCCGCGCACGACGCCGGTGACGACGATCGTCCTCGATCCCGATCGCACGATGTGGGTCGGCACCGAGGGCGCCGGGCTGTGGCGGCTGCGCGACGGGCGGTGGTTTGCGTTCACGGCGCGGCACGCGATGTTCGACGACTCGATGTGGCGGATCCTCGACGACGGGCTCGGCAATCTGTGGATGTCGTCAAACCGCGGCATCTCGCGCGTGAGCCGCCAGGCGCTCGACGAGGTCGCGGCCGGGAAGCGCGCCAAGGTCAACGCGCAGGCGTACGGCGAGGCCGACGGCATGCGCGACCGCGAGTGCAACGGCGTGGCGGATCCGGCGGGCTGGCGCACCGGCGACGGGCGGCTGTGGTTCCCGACCGGCAAGGGGCTCGTGGTGATCGATCCGGCGCATCTGCGACGGCGCGAGCCGCCGCGCGCGCTGATCGAGAGCGTGCGGATCAATGGACGGCCCGCACCGCTGGCGGCGACGCTCACCCTGCCCGCCGGCGGCCTGCGCTTCGAGCTCGGCTACACCGCACCGACGCTGCGCGGTCCGGAGCGGCTGAAGTTTCGCTACCGGCTCGACGGCTTCGAGTCGCAGTGGAACGAGGCGGGCGCGCAGCGCGTGGCGCAGTACACCAACCTGCCGCCCGGCGACTACCGGTTCATCGTCGCGGCCGCCATCGATGACAAGTGGGGCCCCGAAGGCGTGCTGGCGATGACCAAGCCGCCGCTGTTCTATCAGACGCGCTGGTTCGACGTGCTCGCGCTGGCAGCGCTCGTGCTGGTGATCGCGGCCGTGCCGCTCGTCCGCGTCCGCCAGCTGCGGCGGCGCGCGCGCGAGCTCGACAAGCGCGTGCAGGAAGCGATCGGCGAGCTCAAGGTGCTGTCCGGGCTGCTGCCGATCTGCGCGTGGTGCAAGAAGATCCGCGACGACGGCGGCTACTGGAGCAAGATCGAGGCGTACCTGGGCGAGCGCACCGACGCCAAGTTCACCCACGGCATCTGCCCCGACTGCAAGACGAAGATGCTGGCCGAGGAGAGCTTCGGGTAGCCCAGCGGCGGCCGTGCGCGTGAGCGCGTGGTCCGGCAGACCAGAAACCGACGAGCCTGAGCGGGAACGCCACGCTCGCGCGGCGGGGGTGTGGCCGTACGGCCTCGGAGCGCTTCTTGCTGCAGCCTCCCTGGAAATGAAGTTCCGGAGGAGCTCAGCAATGCGCGGTGAGATTGTGCGAGGTGTGTCTGCGGTTTTTGTGTGCAGCTTTGCCACGGCCCTACTGGGCGCGTGTAGCGAACCCGTCGATCTGGTTGTCCCGCCCGGCACCACCGGGGAGAGCGCTGGCGACACAGCGGACGCTCCGATCGCGGCGACGGGGTGTCTCGCGCCGACGGCCGGCAGCGGGTTCGCGGCCAGGGCGATCGGGCCGGCGGCGGGGTTCGTCTTGCTCGAATTCACGGCGTCGGCGTCGGACGCCAACCTCGACGGCGTCATCGGGTTCACGAGCGGCGCGACGCCCGGCTTCGATCGCCTCGCGATGGCGGTGCGCTTCGCGCCCGGCGGTACGATCGATGTGCGCAACGGCGGCGCCTACCAGGCCGACAGCGTGGTCCCGTTCGTCAACGGCCGCGCGTATCCGATCCGGGTGGTCGCGGATCTGACCTCGCACACCTACTCGGTCTACGTGCAAGTGAGCACCTCGGCGCCCGGTGGCGTGGTCCGGATCGCGCGCGACTATGCGTTCCGACCGTCGCAGGCCGGCGTGACCAGCCTCGATACGCTGCAGGCCGTGGTCGATGGCACCGCGGGGTCGCTCTCGGTGTGCAACGTGACCGGGAGCGGGCCGACCAGCGTCGCGTTCTCGCGCACGGGCAGCTACACGATCCGGCCGCTCGACGGGGACACCGTGCTGATGGGCGACGGCGTCACCACGACGACGAAATACGGCCCCAACGGCGAGGTGCTGGGCCAGATCCCGCGCGGCGGCCGGGCCGCGGTCGACGAGGCCGCCAACATCTATCTCGCGCTGGTCGCCAATGGCCAGATCGCGATCGACTCGTACACGCCGGATCTCGCCCTGCGATGGAGCCGCGTCGAGGACGCCGGCGGCGGAAGCGGCGTGCAATCGATCGCGGCGAACAGCGATGGCGCGATCGTCGCGCTCAGCGGCGGCAACGTGCGCCAGTTCCCGGCCGATGGCTCGGCGTCGGTGCAGCTCGGCACCGGCGGCGGGCGGATCGCGGTGTCGCGCGACGGCTTCGTCGCGGTGTCGGTGGTCGGAACCAACGTCTCGATCGAGATGCACGACTTGACGGGCGCGACCCTGTGGCAGAGCTCGTTCCAGAACAACATCTCGCTGTTCGGCGTGACGCTCGATCTCGACGACCGCGTGGTGATCGCCGGGCATTTCTCGGGCTCGATCAACTTCGGCGGCCGGACGCTCGAGACGGCCTTCGACGGTGATGCGGACGTCAATTCGTTCGCGGTCGGGTTCGCACGCGCCGACGGTGCGCACGCGTTCACCGAGCGCGTGCCCGCGAAGTTCATCACCGGCATGGCCGCGAGCGGC
>DATIPJ010001208.1:0-13344 GCA_035472155.1 Kofleriaceae bacterium | reverse complement strand
GGCGTTCGGCGACGACGCGCCGGTGCCGATCTGGCGGGCGGCAAACGCCGCAAAGATCTTGCAGCGGTTGGCGCCGGCGTTGATGTTCGCGTCGGCCTGGAGGATGCCGTCACGCGCCCCGAGGAAGGTCGGGTTGCAGGGCGTGAGCTTCATGCCCGAGACGACCAGCTGCTCGAACACGGCCTTGCCGACGGCGGTGCGGACGTCCCACAGCGTGGCCGCCCACAGCTCGCCGACGTCGTGGACCTCGGCGAGCGTGCCGTTCTTGATGCTGGCGTAGGTGAACGGCGAGTTGTTCATCGGCGCCTGGCGGATGCCGTTGACGGGGTCGCCGGTCACGTACGCGCCGACGATGGGGTTGTTGAGGAACGACGAGCCGAGCACGTCGCCCCAGCCCTCACCCATGCCGCCCGACTGCAGACCACCGAGGCAAGCGCCCGAGCCGCCGCCGACGAGGCGGTTCGACAGGCCGTGCGTGTTCTCGTGGTAGATGACGCTCGGGTCGAAGTCGCCGTCCTGGCGAACCGCGGTGCCGCGCGCGATGTTGAAGAGGAACATCTGCATGCGCGGGCGCGAGCCATCGGCCGGGGTGCCGAAGTTCGCGTTGTTGGTGCCCGAGCCGTCCATCGCGTCGACGTTGACGGGGTCGTTCTGCGCGCCGCCCTTGCCGAAGTTGTTGGTCTGGAAGTTACGCGACGCCTCGGTGAAGCCCAGGGCGTAGGTGCGGTCGTGGTAGTCGTTCACGAGGAAGAACGCGTTGACGACCGAGGCCGCGCGGAACTGGGCCGCGTCCTGGCTCGCGTTGAACGGGAAGTCGAACACCGCGTTGACGGCGGCCGGCTGGGTCTCGTTGGCGCCGACCGTGTTGTTGCCGTCGAGGTCGGTCGCGGCGACCGCGTTGTTGCCGACCGTGGTGTTGGCGGTGACCCAGCCGTTGGGCGAGTTGGCCGGTGTGCCGTCGCACGACACGAGCTGGCGACGGTCACCCGCTTCCGTGGCGCCGGGCTGCGCGTTGACGTTGAACGCGCGGCAGGTGAAGGAGTTGACGAGGTTGTAGCGGAACAGCTCCTTGCCGTCGGCCGCGTCGACGAGGGTCAGCCAGTACTGCTGCTCCTTGTTGGCGTCGAGCCAGGCGAGCTGGATCTTGTACGCGTAGCGGCTGTCGGTCTCCGAGACCTTGTAGATGCTCTGGTCGACCGTGAGCGGGTCGGACAGGTTGGACGACTCGAAGGTGGTGTTGAGGCCCTCGGCCGACACCTGGGTGAGCCCGACCGGGACGCCGAAGTTGCGCGCGGCGGCCTCGGCGGCCTGCGCCGGGGTCAGGCCGAAGCGGTTGCTCGGCGCGGCGACCTGATAGGATTCGTCGCCGATCGCGTGGAACACGCCGTTGTTGGCGTCCATGTGCACGGTGATCGCGCCCTGGAACAGCGGGATGCCGCTGAACACACGCTGCAGGGTGACGTGGCTCATCCCGAGGCGGGGCTCGGGGTCGAAGCCGTTCAGCACGAAGTTCGAGGCGTCGCTCGCATCAAGCCCGAACACGTCGTGGTTGTTGCGGAGGAACTCGTTCGCGGCGTTGATCGGGGTCGTCGACGTGCCCGTGATCGGGTGCCGCGGGGACATCGCCACGACGCGGGTGACGCCCGCCTCGTTGATGTCCAGATTGATGGCCGCACCGGCCCTGTCCTGAAGGATCTGGACGGCTGCGCTGCGCGGCTCGAAGGGCACGTTGCCATCATCGGCGCTGTCATCCACAGCCGATGCGCATGCAGCCAGTCCTAGAGCGGAGGCATAGAACAGAGGTGTCAAACTGCGATTTCGGATCATATGGATTTGGTTCCCTCGCGTGTGTCGGCGACCATGCGCCAGTCCCAAGTGGCTCGTAATCTGTTTTTTCCTCTTCCCTGGTGACAGCTCCTCACGCCAAATGCCGGCACCTGCCACCTGCGCGGCTCATCGGAGATGTACGCCCCCGTAGGACAGCTCCGACGAGGAGGATCCCACGGCGTCATCACTCGATCGAACCGCAACACGCCTTACGCTCTCGACACCCCACGCGCTGCACCCCGAATGACCGACCGGTCGTCAAAGCATATCTACTTCGGCTCTCGGTTCGGCTCTCGGTTCGGCTCTCGGTTTGGCTCTCGACTCGAGCCCCGGCGCGATGACGCACTGCGGTCCGACGATAACCGCTTCGCGGCGGCGCGGAAATCGTGCTGGAACGCGCGCAGCTCGTTGATGACGGCGCTCGAGCTGCGCAGCGAGAGCGGCTGGAGCTCGTCCACAGCGACGGAATCATACTGCTGGAGCGCATCGGCACGGCGGCCGAGCCGCTCATACGCGCGAGCGAGATAGAAGCCCGCGGGCCACAGCGCCGGATCGAGGCAGAGACTGGCCCGCAGCGCCTCGGCGGCCTCCTGGACCGCGCCGTGCGCATATCGTGCAATCCCGAGGAACAGCCATACCTCGGCCACCGACGGATAACTGCGAGACAGCTCATCATAGACCGGGACTGCGGCGCCGATCTCACCCCGCTCGAACAATGCATGTCCGCGCGCGAGCCCTGTGAGGAGATCATCCTCGCGCGAGACGGAGGGGGCAGACTTGACTTCAGTCGCAGTCGCGGGCGCAGGCGCAGCCGCCGGCGAAGGCGCGGGGCTGCGTGGCGGCGGCGGGAGCGGCCTGGGACGCTCGAGCGGTGCCCGCGCGGCGGTGCCGGTCGCGAGCATCCGGGTGGGGCGACGAAGCACCAGGCGATTTTCCGAGGACACCAGCTCGAGCCCCGCGGGCGGCTGGAACACGACCTCGCTCGCACCGACGACGAGTGAGCCTCCTTCGCTCACCGCGCGCGCGAACCGATCGTAGACGCGCATCGCCGGTCCGGGAGCGAAGTAGATCAGCACATTGCGACAGACCACGAGATCCCAGCCGCCTTTGGGCGAGCGCGGCGGTGCATCGACCAGGTTGTGACGGACAAATGTCACGTTCGTCCGTAGCTCCTTGTCGACGACAAAATCGTCGCCTTGCGGCGCGAGCCAGCGTCGCTCGAGCGCCGGCACGTCGCGCACAGAGAGCGCGCCGTAGACGCCGCGCCGCGCCGCGGCGAGCGCATGTTCGTTGATATCGGTCGCGAGGATATTGAGCGACCGGCCGACCCGCCGTCCGATCATCGCCAGTGTGTACGCTTCCTCGCCGGTGGCGCAGCCGGCAATCCAGACCGCGAGTGGCCCGGGCGGGGCCTGGACAAGCAGCTTCGCGATGATCCGGAGTTGCTCGGGGTCGCGATAAAACCACGTATGCGGGACGGTGATCGCGTCGATCAGCTTGCGCTGCTCCATCCCCGAGGGATCGGTCGCGAGCGACACGTATTCTTCGATACGCGTCAGTTGCAGCGCGTGGAGTCGATCGTGCACGAAGCGATCGAGCGTCGTGCTCACGCCGCCGCGATCGAGCGCCAGGCCCGTGCTGCGCTCGATCAGCTTGGCGAGGGCGGGCGCAGTCACAGCCGCCTCCGTCGCCGCGCCAGTGCTGCAGCGGCGATGATCGCAGTACCGAGCTGACCGACCGGTAGGACCGATTGCGCACCACCTTCTTCGTAAGCGGCGCGGGGCATTCCATAGACGACCGAGCTCTCCGCATCTTGCGCAAAGGTTGCGGACTGGCGTTCTCGCATGGTGCGGAGGCCATCGGCGCCGTCGCGGCCGATCCCGCTGAGCACCACGCCGATCGCCTTGCTGCCGAGCTGGGCGAGCGAGCGCAGCAGCACCGAGCCCGACGGGCGGTGGCCATCGACCGGTGGTCCGCTGGTCAGCGCGAAGTGGCCATCGACGAGCTCGAGGTGGTGATCGTCGGGCGCGAGCACGACGGTCGCCGCGCGCGGCAGCATCCCGTGCTCGGCGAGGCACACGGTGAGCGAGCAGCGCGCCTGCAGGAAGCTCACGAAGCTCGGCGCGAAGCCGCGCGGCAGGTGCTGCACGATCGCGAGGCAGATCGGCAGATCCGCGGTCAGCGAGCCGAGCACCGTCGCGAGCGCGCTCGGGCCGCCGGCCGAGGCTGCGATCCCGACGAGCACCGGGTCGCCGCTGGCGAGCGGCAGCCATGGCACCGTCGTCGGATACGACGCGTACGGCTCGAGGTGGCGATGGCCTCCCGGGTGGCGGACCACCGGCACGTGGGCGAGCCAGCGCACGCGCGCGCGGAGCGAGCGGATCGCATCGTCGTCGACCTCGCTCGGCTTGAGCATCAGGTCGAGCGCGCCGCGCCGCACGGCCTCGAACGCGACCAGCGGATCGTGACTCGACGCGTCGCCGGTGAGCACGAGGATCGGCAGCGGGGCCCGGGCCATCAGATAGGAGATCAGGTCGAGCCCCGACATCCCCGGCATCCGCAGATCGATCGTCGCCACGTCGGGGCGCAGGCGCGAGATGACCTCGATCGCGGTATCACCGTCGACGGCCTCGCCGACCACCTCGAGGTCGCCGTCGGTCTCGAGCCAGTCGCGGAGCAGCGCCCGGCAGATCGCCGAATCGTCGACCACGACCACGCGCTGCTTCACGCGGCGATCTCCACGAACCGCCGGACCGCGGCGAGCAGGTGCGCGTTCTCGAACTCGGACTTCACGATCAGCGCATCGGCGCCGAGCGCGGCGGCCAGCGAGCGGTCGGCCGCCGAGCCGCGGGTGGTCACCATCACGACCGGCACGCGCTCGGAGCGCGCGCGCAGCCGGCGCAACAGCTCGAAGCCGTCCATGACCGGCATCTCGACGTCGCACACGATGAGATCGACCGGATCGGCGGTGTGCATCTCGAGCGCGGCGGCGCCGTCGGCGGCCGATCGCACGTCGAGCCCGACGCTGGTGAGCAGCTCGCTCAGCAGGTCGCGCACGATCGGCGAATCGTCGACGACGAGCACGCGGTGCGCGCGATCGCGCGCCGGGGCGCGCGAGAACTCGGTGACCGCGCGCGGCCGCGACAGCAGCGCGTCGAGGCTGACCACCAGCACGAGCCGGCCGTCGTCGAGCGTGCCGCTCGCGGCGAACGGGCCGAGCGAGGCCACCGCCGCATCGACCGGCGCGCGCAGCATCTCGACGTCGCCGACCACGTCGGGCAGGGGGATCGCCCACCGCCGGCCGCCATGGGTCACGATCGCCGCGCGCGTGCTGTCGGCGCCGCCACGGAACAGCGGCAGCTGGAGGAACGGGATGCCCTCGCCCTGGTAGCGGAGCAGCGGCGTCGAGCCGACCGGCTCCACCATGCCGCCGATCGGCACCACGGCCTCGACCTCGCGCGCCGGCAGCGCGCACAGCGCACCGCCGACATCGGCGATCAGCACGCGCTCGCGGAACACCGTCGCCGGGATGTGGATCGCGAACCGCGTCCCGCCGCCCGGGTTGCTCGCGACCGAGACCCACCCGCCGATCGCGGTCAACCGGCGGCGCACGGCGTCGAGCCCGACCCCGCGCCCCGAGAGGCTGCTCGCGCCCTGGCGGGTCGAGAACCCGTGGACGAACAACAGCTCGCGCGCGCCGTCCTCGGTGAGCGGCACCTTGGGATCGAGCAGGCCGCGCGCGATGGCGATCGCGCGCACGGTGGCCACCGAGATCCCGCGGCCGTTGTCGGAGACCGTGATCACCACATGATCGCCGTGGCCTTCGGCCGAGAGCACGATCTCGGCGGCGTCCGGCTTGCCGGCGCGTTCGTGCGACGGCTCGATACCGTGATCGACCGCGTTGCGCACCAGGTGGAGCAGCGGCTCGCGCACCTCGTCGAGCAAGCGGCGCTCGACCAGCGCGCCACCGTCGTCGATCCGGACCCGCAGCTGCTTGTGGTCGGCGCGCGCGAGCTCGAGCGCATGGTCGCCGAGCTCGGCCAGCGTGGGATGCACGGGCGACAGGCGCAGCGCCCACGCCGACGATACGATCTCGTCGAGGTCGGCGCGCAGACGCTCGACGTCGTGCATGGTGTCGCGCGCATGGCCGAGCATGCCGCGCAGCGTGGCGTGGATGCGGCCGAGGTCGGCGTGCAGCGCCGAGAGCCGCTCGCACACGGCGTCGACGTCGTGCGCGTCGACGTACATCCAGCGCGAGGCCTCCGTCGGGGGCGGCGCGGGGCGCGACCCGGGTGCGCTCGCGTCCGCGGCGGCCGGTCGTCCCGGTGGTTCCGGCGGGCGGGCGACGGCCGGGGGCGCTTCGGCACCGCCGGTGAGCACGGCGAGCGCGCCGCGCAGCGCCTGATCGACCACGGCCGGGTCGGTGTCCTCGTGCAGCGCGAGCTTGATCGCCTCGAGTGCGAGGCCGAGCGTGGGCGAGGCGTCCTCGAGATCCCGCGCCGAGCCCAGGACGTTTTCGCAAGCGTGCGCCACCTCCGCGATGCGCACCTGGCTGAGGAGCTGCGAGTCGCCCTTGAGCGTGTGGACCTCGCGCCGCAGCTCCTTGAGCGCCTCGGCATTCCCGCCGGCCGCCTCGTCGATCCGCGCCCGGATCGTGCGCAGTCGCTCGAGCGAGATCACGCGGTAGCGCCCGAGCAGGGCTTCGCGGCGCTGCTGGCTCACGTCGGGCTGTTCTCGATGTGGAAGGCCCGCACCAGGCCCGAGAGCTTGTCGGCCTGGCTCTTGAGCTGCTCGGCCGACGCCCGGGTCTGCGCCATCGCGGCGACCGACTGGGTCAGCGTCTCGGCGATCTCGCGCACGCTCTGCAGCACCTGCTCGGTGCCGCTGCGCTGCTGCTGGGTGACCAGCGTGATCTGGCGCGCGGCGTCGGTCGTGCTCGCCGCAAGCTTCTTGCTGTCCTCGGTCGCCATCATCGTCGACGAGCCCGACGCGCGGATATCTCCGACCAGCGACCGCACGTCGTGGACCGATGTCATCACGCGCTCGGCGAGCCGGCGCATCTCGGCCGCGACCAGGCCGAACCCGCGCCCTGCCTCGCCCGCGCGACTGGCCTCGAGCGCGCCGTTGAGCGCGAGCAGGTCGCTGCGGTCGGAGATGTCGCGGATGGTCTCGAGGATCTCGCCGATCCGCCCGGCGTGGTTGGTGAGGTCGCCGATCCGGATCACCATGCGGTCGGTGGTCTCGAGCGTGCGCTCGGCATTGGACAGCACGCCGCGCACCGACTCGGAGACGTGCGCGGCGGCCTCGAACAGCGACTCCATGGTCTGCCGGATCTCGACCATCGCGGTCGATTGCGATGCGGCCGCGGCCTCCTGCTCCTGCGATGCGGCGTAGATCTCGGTCGCGGCGGCGGCGAGCAGCACCGAGGTCTCGTGGATCTGGCGCACGATGCGGCCCAGGCTCTCGATCATCGAGCGGAACGCGGTGGCGACGTCGCCCTCGCCCTCGAGGTGGACCTGCAGGTCGCCCCGGGCGAGCGCGCGCGCGGCGCCGCTGAGGTCGCGCAGCGTGTCGAGCAGGTCGTTGAACCGCGACGCCAGGATGCCGGTCTCGTCGTCCTGGGTGACCGGGATCTCGGCGACCTGATCGAGCTTGCCCACGTCGGTGATCTGCTGGACCGTGCGCGCGATGTCCTGCAGCGGGCGCACCACGTCGACCGCGAGGAAGTAGGAGCACATCGGCGCCCACGTGATGACGACCAGGAAGAACATCACGAACGTGAGCGCGAGCGTGCTCGAGGCCCACTCGCCGACCGGTGCCATCACGAGCGCGAGCATCCCGCTCGACGAGACCGCGCGCGCCGCGACCTGGCCGTCGCGCGGGCTGGCCATCGAGTCCGCGCCGCGGTCGCGCGGCTGTGCGAGCCACTCGACGAGCGGCGGCGTCAGCTTGCGCTCACCGGCGAGCACCGCGCCGTCGCGCCCCGAGATCGAGACCGCCGCGCCGTGGCCCTGGGCCTGGCGCGCGATCCGGGCGAGCGTGGCGCTGTCGTCCGGGTTCACGGTGTCGAGCTGCCGCGCGACATCCGACGCGAGGACCATCATCTGCATGCGCGCCTCGAGCGCGGCGCGCGCGCCGTCGACCGAGTAGCTCGTCGAGGCCATCCACACCGGCCCGGCGAGCCCGACCGCGGTCATCAGGTACACCAGCTTGAAGCGCAGCGAGGCCGGCTCGCGCTGGAGTGGAATCTTCGCCTTGTGCGCGAGCGAGAACACCCGCCGCCCCGGCTCATTGAGCAGGATCGACATCAGCGGAACGGTGAACGGAATGCTCCCCAGCACCACGGCACCGGCCATGAGCGCCACCGTCACCGCCGAGCGCGGGGCCATCGCCACGCGATACGGATCGGCGTACAGCAGCACGGCGCCGGCGATCGTCAGCTGCAGCGCCCACGCGATGCCGACCCAGAACGCCAGCCGCACCGGCCCGTTTCGGATCGTCGCGTCGATCTCGCGCAGCTCCTTGCCGTCGGGGTGAAGCGCGTGGAGAGTGAAGCGCGTGGAGTCGCCCGGGGTGGCCTCGAGGAACCGGCCGACCGGGCCGATCACGCGGCCGAATCCCAGCATGATCAGGATCGTCCGCCCGATGCCAAGGGCATAGAGCACGAACAATGCATAGGTGGTATCCGCCGCTCCAACGCCATTGACCATCGCCAGCGGGATCAGAATGCCGAACGTGAGGTCGAGTGGAAAATAGATGAGTCGAATACGGGTTACGAGCGACTTGGGCATAGCTCCTCACCAGGCACAGTGTCCTGCGCGATCGTCACGGCAGAGGGTTCGAGCAGCAGAGAGAGCGATCCGTCGCGCGCGACGATGATCGCCGAGATCCCCGGCGCCCGTGCCAGCGCGGCGGGCAGCGGCAGGACATCGTTCGGGTCGACCTCGGCGACGTCGATCGTCCCGGGCGCGAGCAGCGCGAGGTCGCGGTCGCGGTCGCCGCGCACGATCACGACCCGCTGCGAAGCGGTGCGCGCGATCGCCGGAGCGCCGATCAGCGACAGCACGTCGACGGTGATGGCGTGCCACTCGGCGGCGGCCGGCGCGATCCGCAGGACCTCCGACGCGCGCACGCTCCACCGCACGCGCGGATCGTGCACGTGGACCATACCGATGCGCCCGGCCTTGCTATCGGGGTCCACTGGCTACCGCCGGCCGATAGCCTTCCAGGAGCACGCCGAGGTCGACGACCAGCGTCGTGTGCCCTTCCACATCCGCCTCTCCCATGCAGAACGCGTCGGTCCGGATGCGCGCTGGTCGAATGTCGTCGTCGGACAGAGCGAGCGGCTCGCGCACCGTATCGACGGGAACGGCGAGCGTGCTGGCGCCGTGCTGCAGATACAACGTCCGCACGCGCCCGATCGGTGACGCGAGCCGCTCACCGGCTCCCAGCACCGCGGCGAGATCCGCCACCGCGATCGCACGACCGCGCCACGCAGCGACGCCCGGCAACGCGGGAGTCGCGGTCGGCAATGCGATCCACGTCAGCGGTCCGCCGATCTCTCTCACCACCGCCATATCCACGGCCACCCACGTGGATTCGATGGTGATCGGGACGTAGGACCGCACGCCCCGATTCTGCCGACCGCGTCGGGACAAATCCAGCGCCGGCGTAATTTCCGGCCGGGAGGGCGATCCATCGCCGCGTCCTACAGGCGCGCTCGCTGTGCGTGAGATGCGGCAACCGTGGTGTACCGTCCGGCCATGTCGAGTCGTGCATTCCAGGATCGAACCGTTGTGATCACCGGCGCGTCGGCGGGCATCGGCCTGTCGTGCGCGCGCCAGTTCGCCGAGGCCGGCGCCAACGTGGTGCTGGTGGCGCGTGGTGCGGCAGGGCTCGAGGCTGCGCGCGCCGAGGTCGCGCGGATCGGACCGGCGCTGGCGATCGCGGCCGATGTGGCCACGCCCGACGCTCCCGAGCAGATCGTCGGTGGTGCGATCGCGAAGTTCGGCGCGCTCCACGTCCTGGTCAACAACGCCGGCACGCACGCGCGCGGGCCGTTCGCCGAGCAGAAGAGCGATGCGCTCGCCCACATGGTCGACGTCAACCTGCGCGCGCCGATCGCGCTCACCCACCGGGCGCTGCCACACCTGCTCGCGACCGGGCACGGCGCAATCGTGAACGTCGCCTCGCTCGCGGGCAAGATTCCGACGGTGGGCAGCGCGGTGTACTCGGCGACCAAGTTCGGGCTGCGCGCGTTCTCGATGGCGCTCGCCGATGAGCTGCGGGGCAAGGGCGTCACGGTGTCGTGCGTGTCGCCCGGGCCGGTCGACACCCAGTTCATCATGGCCGAGCTCGACACGGTGACGGACCTGACGATGTCGCAGCCGCTGACCAGCCCCGAGGACGTCGCGGCGCTCGTCGTCGCGTGTGCGCTCGACGGCAAGCTCGAGCGCGCCACACCGCGGATGTCGTCCCTGCTCACCACCCTGGGCTACCTGGCGCCGTCGCTGCGCCGCGCGCTGCGCCCCGGGCTCGAGCGGCGCGGCCGCAAGAACAAGCAGCGGCTGCGGGAGCGCGCCGCACAGTAACCCCTACCGATAGAGCCGCTTATCGTCGGAGGCGCCAGATATAGTGTCTCAAGACTTGCTGAGACCCCAGGACTCGCGTAGAACCGGGTCACTCGAGCAGGAGCTGCGCCACCGACCGACGAACCACTCACCACATGCCGTGCTGGTGCTCGCGATGAACCGATCGCGGGCTGAAAAGGGAACCTGGTGCGCCGGTCGCGAGACTGGCAATTCCGGGACTGCCCCGCAGCGGTAAGCGAGAACGATCTCCACACGACGCACTGGCCTCGTCATGGCACATGGCACATGAGGCTGGGAAGCAGTGGACCGTAGGAGCCCCTCATCGAAAGAGGGGCGCGCTCGCGAGTCCGAAGACCTGCCAGCGCGGTGCATTCGACACCTCGGGGGAGGTCGTCCGTGCGGATCCAGCCGGCAGTGCCGCGCTGGCCCTGTATGTGGCTCTCTCTGGCGCTTGCTCGTCCTCCCGCGGCGGTGTCCTCACTCGCGTTTCGCGCAGGAGGAACGATGCAATCCGAATCCGTGTCCGTGTCCGTGTCCGTGCCCAGCGCTGCGGCACCCTCGCGCAGTCCATCGCGCGACCGCAGCGAGCCGGCGTCCACCACGACCGTCAACACCACGATGCGCGTCACCAAGCGCGACGGCTCGCGCGAGCCGGTCGACGTGGGCAAGATCGTGCGCGCGGTCGACCGCTGCTGCGCGGGGCTCGTCGATGTCGACGCCCTGCGCGTCGCGACCCGCACGATCAGCGGCCTCTACGACGGCGCGACCACGCGCGAGCTCGACCAGCTCTCGATCCAGACCGCGGCGGCGCTGATCGCCGAGGAGCCGCAGTACGGCCAGCTCGCCGCGCGCCTGCTCGCGACCTACGTCGCCAAGGAGGTCGGCAGCCAGGAGATCCACGCGTTCTCGCAATCGATCGCGACCGGCCACCAGCTCGGGTTGGTCCACGCGCGGCTCGCCGACACCGTGCGCAAGAACACGCGCAAGCTCAACGACGCGATCGCCGCCGAGCGCGACCGCGAGCTGCCCTACTTCGGGCTGCGCACGCTGTACGACCGCTACCTCCTGCGCCATCCCGAGACCCGCCGGGTGATCGAGACCCCGCAGCAGTTCTTTCTGCGCATCGCGTGCGCGCTCAGCGAATCGATCGCCGAGGCGCTCGAGCTGTACCGACTCATGTCGATGCTCGAATATTTGCCGAGCTCACCGACGCTGTTCAATGCCGGCACGTCGCACGAGCAGCTGTCGAGCTGCTTCCTGCTCGATTCGCCCGCCGATCACCTCGAGTCGATCTACCAGCGATACACCGATGTCGCGCTGCTGTCGAAGTTCTCGGGCGGCATCGGACTGGCCTATCACCGCGTGCGCTCGCGCGGCTCGCTGATCGAGAGCACCAACGGTCACTCCAACGGCATCGTGCCGTGGCTGCGCACCCTCGACTCCTCTGTTGCGGCAGTGAACCAGGGCGGCCGACGCAAGGGTGCCGCCTGCGTGTACCTCGAGCCCTGGCACGCCGACATCGAGGAGTTCCTCGCGCTGCGCGACAACACCGGCGACGACGCTGCACGCACGCACAACCTCAACCTCGCCAACTGGATCCCCGATCTCTTCATGCGGCGGGTCGAAGCCGACGCGCCGTGGAGCCTGTTCGATCCCAAGCGCGTGCCCGAGCTCCCCGATCTGTGGGGCGAGGCGTTCGATCGCGCGTACGAGCAGGCCGAGCGCGATGGCCTCGCTGCGCGCGTCGTGCCGGCGCGCGATCTGTACGCGCGCATGATGCGCACGCTGGCCCAGACCGGCAACGGCTGGATCACCTTCAAGGACGCGTCGAACCGCGCGTGCAACCAGACCGCGGCGCCGGGACGCACCGTGCACCTGTCGAACCTGTGCACCGAGATCATCGAGGTGACGTCCGCCGACGAGGTCGCGGTGTGCAACCTCGGCTCGATCAACCTGGCGCGCCATGTCGAGGGCGGCGCGTTCGACTTCGCCAAGCTCGCGCACACGGTGCGCACCGCGGTCCGCCAGCTCGACCGCGTGATCGACCTCAACTTCTATCCGATCGCCAAGGCGCGCGCGTCGAATCTACGCTGGCGTCCGGTCGGCCTCGGGGTCATGGGTCTCGCCGACGTGTTCTTCCAGCTCGGGCTCGCGTTCGACGACGACGCGGCGCGCGCGCTGTCGCGGCGGATCGCCGAGGACATCTACTTCGGTGCGCTGTCGGCGTCGGTCGAGCTCGCGGCCCTGCGCGGCAAGCACCCTGCGTTCGAGGAGACCCGCGCGGCGCGCGGCGAGCTCCAGTTCGACGCCTGGGGCGTGGCGCCGAGCGACCCTGCGCGCTGGGACGCGCTGCGCGCCGAGATCCGCGCGCACGGCCTGCGCAATTCGCTGCTGGTCGCGATCGCCCCGACGGCGACGATCGCCTCGATCGCCGGCTGCTACGAGTGCATCGAGCCTCAGGTGTCGAACCTGTGGCGGCGCGAGACGCTGTCGGGCGACTTCCTCCAGGTCAATCGCTACCTGGTCGACGCGCTCAAGCGCCTCGGGCTCTGGACCGAGCCGACCCGCGCGCGACTCAAGCTCGCCGAGGGCTCGGTGCAGGACCTCGTCGAGCTGCCCGCGGAGATCCGCCGCGTGTTCCGCACCGCATGGGAGATCCCGATGCGGTCGCTGATCGACATGGCCGCCGAGCGCGGCGCGTTCATCGATCAGAGCCAGTCGCTCAACCTGTTCGCCGAGAGTCCGAACATCGGACAGCTGTCGAGCATGTACTTTCACGCCTGGCGGCGCGGGCTCAAGACCACGTACTACCTCCGCTCGCGGCCGGCGACGCGGATCCCCAAGGCCACCGTCGCGCCCGCGGCCGCGATCGCGTGCTCGCTCGAGAACCCCGAGAGCTGCGAGGCGTGCCAGTGACCCGCCTGCT
>DATIPJ010001207.1:0-6198 GCA_035472155.1 Kofleriaceae bacterium | reverse complement strand
GTCGAAGGGCTGTCGGTGCGGCGCGGCGGACGGGTCGTCCTCGAGGGCATCGACCTCGAGGTCGCGCGCGGCGAGATCCTCGGCGTCGTCGGCAAGAATGGCTGTGGAAAATCGACGCTGCTGATGTCCGTCGCCGGCGTGCTCGCGCCGCGCGACGGGCGCGTGCGGATCGACGGCGCCTCCGTGTGGGGCCGGCACAGTGAACGACTGCGCGCGCGGCAGGCGCTCGGCTACGTGCCCGAGGGCGCCGACCCGCCCGGGTTCTTGCTCGGCGGCGAGCTGTGGGCGCTGGTCGCGGCGACGCGACACTGTCCGCCGCCCAGCGCGGAGCTGCGCGATGCGCTCGGGCTCGACGAGCTACGCGAGACGGCGATCGAGCGGATGTCGCTCGGGCAGCGCCGCCGCGCGTGCCTGGGCGCGGCCTTCATGGGGCCGCCGGAGCTGCTCGTCCTTGACGAGCCGGACAACGGCCTCGACGCCCGGCGGCTCGATGCCCTGAGCGCCCTGCTCGAAGCCCACGCGGCTGCGGGCGGCGCATGCCTGATGGCCTCGCACGATGCCGCGCTGCTCGATGCGCTCGGCGCGCGGACGTACGCGATGCGCAGTCGCGAGTAAGCGGGTGCTAGGCAGCAGCAGCAGCAGCAGCGGCGGGCGGATAGACCGCGACGCGCATCCGCGACTTGCCGTGGCGCTCGAACTTCACGACGCCGTCGATCTTCGAGAACAGCGTCCAGTCGCGCCCGATGCCGACGTTCTCGCCGGCGTGGAACTTGGTGCCGACCTGGCGAACCAGGATCGATCCTGCGGTGACCGCTTCCCCGGCGAACCGCTTGACGCCGCGCATCTTCGGCAGCGAGTCGCGGCCGTTGCGGGTGGAGCCTTGTCCTTTTTTGTGTGCCATGGCGCTATCCCTCGATCGCCGCGATCTTCACCGCGGTGTAGTCCTGTCGATGCCCGTTCTTGCGAACGTAGTTCTTGCGGCGGCGAAACTTGAAGACCACCAGCTTGTCGCCGCGGCCTTGCTCGACGATCTCGCCGGTGACCTTGGCACCTGCGACCGTCGGCTTGCCGATCGTGACGTTGCCGCCATCGCCGGTCGACACCAGCAACACCTGGTCGAACACGATGGGGGCGCCGGCGTCACCTGCGAGCTTCTCGACCACGACGGTCTTGCCGGGCTCGACTCGATACTGCTTTCCACCCGTCTGGATCACGGCGTACATGACAATCTCCGCAAAAGGCTTTCGGAATCGCGGACTTTACTGATCGCGCGACAATCGTCAAGGGCCGAGGGCACCCTGCGTCGGCCCACCGCTCAGCGGCCGAGGCGTTTGTGCAATAGATCCGAGGTGATGGTTGGGTTGGCGCGCCCTTGGGTTTCCTTCATGACCTGACCGACGAAGAACCCGAACAGGCCGTCTTTGCCGCCGACCGTGTAGGCCTCGGCCTGCTTGGGGTTGGCGGCGACCACGCGGTTGATGATCTCCCACAGGACCGCCGTGTCCGAGATCTGCTGCTTGCCGCTGCGCTCGACAATCACGCCCGGCGCCTCGCCGGTCCGGAAGCACTCCGCGAACACTTCCTTGCCGATCTTGCCGCTGATCGTGCCGGCCTCGACCAGCTGCACCAGCTCCGACAGCATCGGCGGCGTGATCGGCGAGCGCGCGACCGGGATACCGGTGGCGTGGAGCGCCCCGAGTAGCTCGGTGAGGATCCAGTTCGCGAGCGTGCGCCCGCTGGTCTCGCCGGGGTGCGCCGTGAGCGCGGCGTCGAAGAAGTCGGCGAGCGAGCGCTCGCTGATCAGCGTGCGGGCATCGCCCGGCGAGATGCCGTGCGCGCGCTGGTAGCGGTCGAAGCGCACGCTCGGCAGCTCGGGGAGGCTTCGCAGGATCTGGCCCATGATCTGGCCGTCGACCACGAGCGGCGGCAGATCCGGATCGGGGAAGTAACGGTAGTCGTTCGCCTCTTCCTTGCTGCGCATCGGCGCCGACTGGCCCTTGTCAGCGTCCCACAGCCGCGTCTCGCGGGTGACCCGCCCGCCCGACTCGAGGATGCGGATCTGGCGCGCGATCTCGCTGTCGATCGCGTGCTCCACGAAGCGGAACGAGTTGATGTTCTTGAGCTCGGTGCGTTGGCCCAGGCGGTCCTCGCCGCGCAGGCGGACCGAGACATTGGCGTCGCAGCGCATCTGGCCCTTCTCCATGTCGCCTTCGGAGATCTCGAGCCAGCGGACCAGGCGGTGCAGCGAGCGCATGAACTCGCCGGCCTCCTCGGCCGAGCCGAGCTCGGGCGCCGAGACGACCTCGATCAGCGGCACGCCCGCGCGGTTCAGGTCGACATGCGAGGTCTGGCCGACGTGGGTGGTCTTGCCCGCGTCCTCCTCGAGGTGGATGCGCTGAAGCTTGACGCGCTTGAGCCCGCCGCCGACCACCACGTCGAGGTGGCCGTTCTCGCACAGCGGCTCGTCGAACTGCGAGATCTGATAGCCCTTGGGCAGATCGGGATAGAAGTAGTGCTTGCGCGCGAACCGCGACTTCGCGCGGATCTGCGACGACGTCGCGACGCCGAGCCGGAGCGCGAGCGAGAGCACCGCCTGGTTGAACGCCGGCAGCGTGCCCGGCAGCCCGAGCACGAGCGGATCGGTCAGCGAGTTGGGCGGGGCGCCGAACTCGGTCGACGACGGCGAGAAGATCTTCGAGTGCGTGTGGAGCTGGACGTGGACCTCGAGGCCGATCACCGGCTCCCATTCCTCGAGCAGCTTGCCGAGCTCCTTTGGCTCCGTCACGCGATCCCTCCGATCCCCGCGGGCCGCCGGTCGCCGAGCCCCACCGCCGCCTCGATCACCCCACCGGCCCGCAGCAGGGTGATCTCGTCGAGCGGCTGGCCGAGCAGCTGTGCGCCGATCGGCAGGCCATCGGCCGTGAGGCCGCACGGCACGCTGATCCCCGGCAACCCGGCGAGGTTGCACGACAGCGTGAACACGTCGCCCATGTACATGTCGAGCGGCGAGGTCTTGGCGCCGAACGCGAACGCCGCGGTCGGCGTGGTCGGCGTCAGGATCACGTCGCAGTAGCGGAACGCGCGGTCGAAGTCGCGCTTGATCAGCGTACGGACCTGCTGCGCCTTCTTGTAGTACGCGTCGTAGTAGCCCGAGCGCAGCGCATACGTGCCCAGCATGATGCGCCGCTTGACCTCGGGGCCGAAGCCCGCGCCGCGCGTGCGGGCGTACATGTCGCCGAGATCCGGCGCCTCGACGCGCTGGCCGTAGCGCACGCCGTCGAACCGCGCCAGGTTCGACGACGCCTCGGCAGGCGCGACCAGGTAGTACGCCGGCAGTGCGAGCTTGGTGTGGGGCAGCGACAGGTCGACGGTCTCGGCGCCGCGCTCGATCAGCGCCTGCACCGTGCGCACCAGGCCTGCGCGGACGTCGTCGTCCATCGCCTCGAAGTACTCCTGGGGCAGGCCGACGCGCAGGCCGCGGATGTCGCCGCCCTGCGGGACAACCGCCTCCGCGTACGGCGGCACGGGCGCGTCGAGCGACGTCGAGTCGCGCGGGTCGAAGCCGGCGATCGTTTGCAACACGAGCGCCGCGTCGGCGACCGTGCGGGTCAAGGGGCCGACCTGGTCGAGCGACGATGCGAACGCGACGACGCCCCAGCGCGACACCCGGCCGTAGGTCGGCTTGAGGCCGACGACGCCGCAGAACGCCGCGGGCTGGCGGATCGAACCGCCCGTATCGGTGCCGAGCGACGCCGGGCACAGGCCCGCGGCGACCGCCGCCGACGAGCCGCCCGAGCTGCCGCCCGGCACGCGCCCGATGTTCCACGGGTTGCGCGTGGGCTTGTAAGCGCTGTTCTCCGTCGAGCTGCCCATCGCGAACTCGTCGCAGTTGACCTTGCCGATGACGATCGCGCCCGCCGCGCGTAGCTTCTCCACGACGCAGGCGTCGTACGGCGGGATCCACCCGCGCAAGATCTTCGAGGCCGCCGTGGTCGCGAGGCCGCGCGTCACCAGGACATCCTTGAGCGCGATCGGCACGCCGGCGAGCGGCCCGAGCGGCGCACCGACGGCGCGCATGCGGTCGATGCCCTGGGCCGCGGTCCGGGCGCCGGCGCCGTCGACCTCGAGGAACGCGCCGAGCTCGCCGTCGATCGCCGCGATGCGGGCCAGCGCCGACTCGACGATCTCGACCGCGGTGATCTCGCCCGCGACGACGTGGCGGACCGTGTCGGCGACCGACCAGAATGGATCGCTGGGTGGGCTCACGGCTCGGACCCTGACCCGGCCCGGCTGGCCGGCGCGATGCTCAGCGGGACGACGATCAGGTCGTCATCGCGCCTGGGCACACCTGCGAGCGCGGTCTCCGGCGGCAGCGAGGGCTCGGTGACATCGAGCCGCATCCGCAGGTCCATCGGCACCGCGTGCGTCATCGGCGGCACACCGCCGGTATCGACCGCCGCGAGCGCATCGAAATGCTCGAGGATCGCCCCGAGCTCGTTCTGCATTCGCTCGAGCTCCTCGGGCTCGAGGTGCAGACGCGCGAGCAATGCAATCTCCTCCACTTCCTTCCGCGTCAGCGCCGGCATCGCCTCATCTCATCTTCTGGTCTCTGGTGGTCCTGGAGAGTCCCCTGGGTGTTCATCGCGTCTCGGGCAGCGGCTGCGGCTGCAGCTCAGGCTTGCCTCCGACCCGCCCGGCGAGCTCGGCACCGAGCCGCAGGTAGTCGTCGGCGATTCGGCCGGCGCTATGGACGTCGCCCTTCTCGAGCGCCGCGATCAGCTCACGGTGGTGCTTGCGCACGCTGTCGCCGGGCGCGGCGAGGTTGGCCAGCAGCGGCATGAAGCCGCGCACACCGTCGCGCACGGTGTTGATCAGCAGCAGCATCACCTGGTTGCCGGACAGCTGGGCGACGCCGACGTAAAAGTCGAAGTCGACGTCGAACAGCTCGAGCGCGCCCGTCGCCTGGTCGGCACGGTCGGCGAGCGCGCGCAGCTTGCCCAGGCCGGCCTTGTCGCGCGTCACCCGCGCCGCGGCGAGCCGGGCCAGCTCGCGCCCGAAGATCCGGCGAAACTCGAGCAGATCGCGGATCAGCTCGGGCTTGCCGCCGGCCAGCGGCAAGAGATGCTGCACCAGCTCGATGCCGCCGGTCTCCATGAAGTTCTGGACCCGGGTGCCATCGCCCTGGCGGATCCGCACCAGGCCGAGGTGCTCGAGCTTCTTGAGTGCCTCGCGCAGCGACGCGCGGTTCACCCGCAATCGCTTCGACAGCTCGCGCTCGGGCGGCAGCTTCGATCCAGGTGGATATTGGCCGTTGAGGATCAGCGATCGCAACTGCTCGGCGATCTCCTCGGCGACGCGTTGCTTCTCCACCGGTTTGAGCATCCGCTGACGCGAGGTTAACCCAGCGCGCCGAGTGATAGAAGGGGCCCGGACGGCGCAATCAGCAGACGAGATGCGCCAGCTGTGGTACCGACACGAGATGTCGGGCCGACACGCGCTGAGTAGCGACGCCTCGCTGCCTCGCCTGCTCGTGCAAGCCGCCGGTAGCGACGAGGGATTCGACGTGTTCGACGTCATCGCCGCCTCCGGCGAGGTCGTGCAGGTCCGGTCGGCGTTCCTGTTCGAGGTCGGGGAGCAGCTCCACGTGCAGCTCGTGCGCGACGGGGCCATCGCGACCGCCATCGCCCGGGTCCGGGCGCACGTCGGCCCGGACGACGCGCGCGTCACCGAGCTCGAGCTCTCCGCGCCCCCCGCCCCGCAGCCCGGGGACAATGCGTGGGGGCGCAGCCCGTCGGAGGACACGCGCTGATGCTGATCGGCGATCTGGACGAGGTCACCTACGACCTCGAGGTCGATGGCGAGCTGGTCCGGCGGACGCTCCACCGCCGGGTCTGGCAGCGCGGCGCCTGGGCCACGGTGGCGATCGCCTTCGAGGAGCGCGGCCCCGACGCGGTATGGAAGCCGGCCAAGCTCGCGCTGATCCGGCTCCAGCGCGTGCGCGACGCCTGGAAGAAGCACGCCGCCATCACGCTGCGCGGCAGCGACGCGGTCTCGCTGGCAGAGACGCTGAGCGAATGGGCCTCGGACCTGTCGCAGGCGAGCGGCGACGACCCCTCGGACGACTGACGCGCCTCGTCGGACGCTCACCGTCTCAGCGCTTGTTGCGGCCGAACAGCCCGCCGCCGGGCTTGTCGCCGC
>DATIPJ010001206.1:0-2638 GCA_035472155.1 Kofleriaceae bacterium | reverse complement strand
CATCGGCGACCAGCGCCGCCTGCTCGAGGTACTCCCAGCCGGCCTGGCGGGGCGCGATCGGATGATCGACCGATTCGAATTCGCTGCGCTTCTCGTCGACCGCCGTCGCCGAGTAGCCGGGGTTGATCCGCACGATCTCCTGCTCGACGTACGCCCCGTCGGTCGAGGCCAGGAGCTTCCACTCGGAGACCGCGGCGTACTGCGACGTCGCGAACTTCACGCCCGGCACCTTCATCGCGGTGCGGTTGATCTCGAGCAGCAGCTCGGCCTTGTCCTCGAGGGGAATCTTGAACGGGTCCTTGGTGAGCGGGGTCTGCCAGACGTCGACGTTGGCGGGCACCGGCGCGAGCGTGACCGGGCGCTTCATCAGCGAGGCGTTGGCCTTGGCGACCGCGACCGCGTCGCCCGCAGCGCGCTCGGCCGCCGCCGCGGTCACGGTCGGCGTCGCGGCGAACCCCCACGCGCCGCCGGCGATGACGCGGACGCCGACGCCGTAGTCGTCGCTGAACGCGACGCGCTCGACGCGATCCTCGCGGGTCGCGATGTTCTCGCGGCGCATCCGCACGACGCGGACGTCGGCGTAGGTCGCGCCGGCCTTGGTCGCGGCGGCGAGCGCGCGCTTCACCAGATCGTCGAGCTTGGGCTCGGTGAGCAGGCCGCGCGCGGAGCTGAGACGAGGCGCGGCCATGAGCGCGAGCGCACCGGCCGAACCAGCTTGGAGGAACGATCGCCGTGAGAGCTTCACGGCCGCAGCCTATCACCCGGGTCGGCCCGGGATCACATGCAGTCGTCGAGGCGGCGCGGTTCACGCAACTTCAGGGTCGGCGACGGTGTGGTAGCGTGCCGCCCGTGGATGAGCTGCTCGCAGACCTTCTGGCCGGTCGCTTCGATCCGGTGTACGTGCTGCACTCCGAGCATCCCATCCTGATCGAGCGCGTCCTGGGTGCGCTGCGCGACGCGGTGGTGCCACCGGCCGCGCGCGGCTTCAACTACGACGTCGTCGAGGGCAAGCCGACCGGCGCGCGCATCGTCGCGCTCGCCCAGACCCTGCCGATGATGGCGCAGCGTCGCCTGATCTACGTCCGCGACCTGTCGGCGATGCCGGCCGACGAAGCCGAGCCGCTGCTCGCGTACCTCGCCAAGCCCAATCCATCGACGGTGATCGCCGCGGTGGTGACCAAGCTCGACAAGCGGATCAAGCTCTACGCGCAGCTGTCGAGGAAGGGCTACCTGCACGTGCTCGAGGCGCCGCGCCAGCTCGCTCCCTGGGTGCGCGCCGAGGCCAAGCGCCAGGGCGTGCAGCTCGACGGCGCGGCGCTGACCCGCCTGATCGACGCCGTGGGCAACGACCTGTCGCGCCTCGCGCTCACCGTCGAGCAGCTCGGGCTCTACGCCGGATCGCGCCCGGTCACCTCCGACGACGTCGACGAGCTCGTCGCCGACACGCGCGAGCGCACGGTCTTCGAGCTGACCGACGCGATCGGCGCCGCCGATCGGCCCCGCGCCCTGGCCGCCGTGGCCTCGCTGTGCGATCAGCGCGAGAGCGCGGTCGGCGTGGTGGTCATGCTCGCGCGCCACGTCCGCCAGCTCGCGCTCACCTACACGCTGCGCGAGACCAACGTGCCGCGCTCCAGCTGGGCCCCCATGCTCGGCGTCCCGCCGTTCGTCGTCGACAAGCTGGTCACCCAGGCCCGCAGCTACTCGCCGCGCGCGCTCGCCGCCGCCACCCAGCGGCTGGCCAACGCCGACCGCGCGCTCAAGGGCGACATCACGTTGACCTCGACCCTGGGCGGCGCGTTCACCGGCCCCCAGATCAAGGCGCTCGGCCGCGACCTCGCCGAGCGCATCATCCTCGAGCGCGTCGTCGACGGCATCGTCCAGCTCGCGGCCTGAGGCCGCACGTCACGGCAGGCCGGGAATGCCCTCCTTGCCTTCCTGGATCTGCATCGTCGACGCCTCGAGCTCGCCCTTGGTCAGGGGCAGGTACGTCCCGCCCAGGTGCGCCGACAGGAATGCCTCCGCGGCGCCCTGGAACGCGATGTTGTTCACCGGCCGCGCGAAGCCGTGACCCTCGTCGGGGAACACGATGTATGTCACCGGCAGGTGGTGCGCCTTCATCGCCGCCACGATCTGCTCCGACTCGGTGCGCTTGACCCGCGGGTCGTTCGCGCCCTGTCCGATCAGTAGCGGCCGCTTGATGTCCGCGACGTGCGTCAGCGGCGACGCCGCGAGCAGCAGCGCCTTGCCCTCGGCCGTATCGGGATTGCCCATCCGCGCGCGGAACAGCAGCGCCACGCTCGGCCCCCAGTACGGCGGGATCGTCGCCAAGAGCGTCACCAGGTTCGACGGCCCGACGATGTCGACACCGCAACGAAACACCTCGGGCGTCATCGCCACGCCGACCAGCGTGGCATAGCCGCCGTAGCTGCCGCCCATGATGCACACGCTGTCCTTCGCCGTGATGCCCTGCTGTACCGCCCACGATACGGCGTCGAGCAGGTCGTCGTGCATCGCCTTGCTCCACTGCAGATTCGAGGCATTGACGAACTTCTTGCCGAATCCCGTCGAGCCGCGGTAGTTCACCGACAGCACGGCATAACCGCGATTGGCCAGCAGCTGGTGGTAGGGACTGAAGCCC
>DATIPJ010001205.1:0-6695 GCA_035472155.1 Kofleriaceae bacterium | reverse complement strand
GGTCGCGCAAGAGCCCGGTGATCTGGGACATCGTGCGCTCGGCCATGTCGTCGTTGACCATCGAGATCAGGATCTGGCCGCTGACGTACTTGGCCAGGCCCTTGGACGCCAGCACGCCGACGATCTCGTAGGGCTGGCCGGCGATGCGAATCGTTTGGCCGATCGGATTGGCGGTGCCGAACAGCTGGGTCGCCACGGTCTTGCCGACCACGGTGATCTTGGCGTTGCTGTTGCCCGAGTCCTCGTCGAACACGTTGCCCTGCGCGGCGGCCCAGTTGCGGATCTGGAACCAGACGGAGGTCGTGCCGATCACGCTGGAGTTCCAGTTGGCCTCCTCGGACGCGACCTGACTGCGGGTCTGCAGCATCGGCGCGACCCACTTGATGCTCGAGATCTCGGGCTGCAGCGCGGCCATGTCGTCCCAGGTCAGCGACTGGCGCGACCCGGCGCCGCCCGCCGCGCCGAAGCTGCGCTGCGAGCCGTTGGTGAGGATGAGGACGTTGGTGCCCAGGCTCTGGAACACGTCGCGCACGGACTGCTGCGCGCCCTGGCCGCCGGCGACCATCGCGATCACCGCGCCGATGCCGAACACGATGCCGAGCATGGTCAGCATCGAGCGGACCTTGTTGCGCCACAGCGCGCGCAGCGCGAGCTTGAGCGTGGTGAGGACGTTCATGCGGCCACCTCCGCCTTGAGGGGCGTCTGGGTCTTGTCGTCGATGATCAGGCCGTCGCGCAGGGTGACCACGCGCGACGCGTAGGCCGCGATGTCGGACTCGTGGGTGACGAGGATGACGGTCTTGCCCTGGGCGACCAGGCCCTGGAGGATCGCCATGACCTCGTAGGAGGTCTTGGTGTCGAGGTTGCCGGTCGGCTCGTCGGCCATGATGATCGGCGCCTCGCCGACGAGGGCGCGCGCGATGGCCACGCGCTGCTGCTGGCCGCCCGAGAGCTGGTTCGGGTGGTGGTCGGCGCGGTCGCCCAGGCCGACCTGCGCGAGCGCGGCGAGCGCGCGCTTGTGGCGCTCGCGTCCGTGCACGCCCTGGTACATCAGCGGCATCTCGACGTTCTCGAGCGCGCTGGTCCGCGACAGCAGGTTGAAGCTCTGGAACACGAAGCCGATCATCCTGCCGCGCACGTCGGCGAGCTGGGTGCGCGACAGCCGCGCGACGTCCTTGCCGTTGAGCAGGTAGTTGCCGCGCGTGGGCTGGTCGAGGCAGCCCATGATGTTCATCATCGTCGACTTGCCCGAGCCCGAGGTGCCCATGATCGCGATCGACGAGCCGGGCTCGATCGTCAGATCGACGCCGCGCAGCGCGTGGACGAGGTTGTCGCCCATCACGTAGGTGCGTTCGATGCCGCGCATCTCGATCAGTGCCGTCATCGGATGCCTCGCAGGGTTAGGGTGGTCATGGCCGGCTCCTAGAACGCGCCGACCTTGCGGGTCGGCCCGGTGGGCGCGCCGATGATCTCGGTGACGAGCTGGTCGCCCGGCTGGAGGTCGCCCTCGACCATCTGGGTCGAGGAGCCGTCGGTGAGGCCGGGCTTGACGAGCACCATCTTGGGCTTGCCGTCGACGAGCTTGAACACCGGCTTCTTGTCGCCGTAGTCGCGGCGCGGTCCACCGCCGCTACCGCCCGCGGCCGCGTCCATCGGCGGGCGGCCACCCGCACCCTCGGCGCCCGAGCCACCGCCCGGTGCACCCGAGCCGTCGCGCCCACGCCGCCCGCCTGAGCCGCCCGAGCCGCCCGAGCCGCCGCGCCCGCCCCGCCCGCCAAACTCGGCGTAGATCGCCTGGATCTGCTCGCGCGTCGGCTTGAAGCGCAGCGCGCTGTTGGGGATCTTGACCGCGTCGGCGACCTGCGCGAGCACGAACGTGACGTTGGCGGTCATGCCCGGGCGCAGCGCCTTGTCCGAGTTGTCGACGTCGATCACGGCGTCGTACGTGACGACGCCCTGGGTGGTGGTCGGCGCGTTGCGGACCTGGCGCACCACGCCGTTGAACTGACGGCCGGGGAACGCGTCGACGGTGAACGTCGCCTTCATCCCCTCGGTCAGCCGGCCGACGTCGCCCTCGGCGACGGCGGTGTCGATCTGCATGCGCGCGAGGTCCTCGGCGATCGTGAACAGCACGGGCGCCTGCAGCGAGGCGGCGACCGTCTGGCCGACGTCGACCGCGCGCGACAGCACCACGCCGTCGACCGGCGAGTAGATCGTCGCGTACGAGAGGTTGAGCTTGGCCTGGGCGAGGCTCGCCGCTGCCTGCGACTGGCTCGCGCGCGAGGCGACCAGCGCCGCCCTCGCGGTGTCATAGGCGACCTGCGCGCTCTCGACGGTGGCGCCCGCGACCAGCTGCTGGTCCTGGAGCGTCTTCTGGCGCTTCCACTGGCGCTCGGTGTCCGACACCGCGACGGCAGCCTTGTTGACGTTGGCCGCGGCGAGCGCCAGGTTGGCCGCCGACTGGTCGATCTGCGCCTGCAGCACCTGCGCGTCGAGCTTGGCGATGATCTGGCCCTTCTTCACCTTGTCGTTGAAGTCGGCGTGCAGCTCGACCACGCGGCCCGAGACCTGGGCGCCGACCTGCACGGTGCCCACCGCCGACAGCGTGCCGTTGGCGGTGACCTGCGCCGCGATCGGGCCCTTGGAGACCGTCACCGTGGAGAACGTGATCGGATCCTCGCTCTTGGCCCAGGGCTTCTTGACGAGGACGAAGGCGACCGCGCCGGCAGCCAGCGCGAGCACCACGATCCGAGGAATCCAGCGTTTTACCTGCACGGTTTGCAACTTGATACCTCGGTACGAAGTGAGCGTTGCTCGCGTATTGCGGATTATTGCCGCACGAGATTCCGCTAGGTTAGCGGTACCTCGAGGCGCGCTGTCGTCCCTTGCCCGGGGTGCGACGCCAGGGTCACGTCGCCGCCGTGCGCGCGGGCGATCCGGCGCGCGAGCGCGAGCCCGAGGCCCACGCCGCCGGTCTTGCGAGCGCGGCTGTCGTCGGCGCGCCAGAACGGCGTGAACGCGCGCTCGAGCTCGGCGGGCGACATCCCGATGCCGCGGTCGACGATCTCGAACGCGACCGTCTTGCCGTTGGGCTGGATCGCGAGCGTGACCGGCGTGGTCGCCTCGGAGTACTTGGCCGCGTTGTCGAGCAGGTTATCGAGCGCGCGGCGCAGGAGCAGCGGATCGCACGCGATCGCGCGGTCCTCGCCCAGCGCGCGCTCGAGGGTGCGGCGCGGGTGCTTGGCGGCGAACCGCCGGCTCGCGCGCTCGGCGAGCTCGACCAGCGAGGTCGGCTCCCGGTCGATCTTGACGTGGTCGCCGTCGAGCCGCGCGGTGGTCAGGATGTCGCCGATCAGCTGATCGATCTCGTCGAGATCGATGCCGACGTCGGCGAGGACGTCCTGCGCGGCGGCCGGGTCCTCGGCGGCGAGCTCGAGCGCCACGCGGATGCGGGCGAGCGGCGTGCGCAGCTCGTGCGAGACATCGCCCATCAGCTGGCGCTGCGATCGCAGCACGCGCTCGGTGCGGTCGGCCATCTCGTCAAATGCGCGCCCGACGTCGCCGACCTCGTCGGCGCGGTGCACGTTGGCGCGCGCGGTGGTATCGCCCGCGCCGAACCGGCGGGCAGCCTGGGCGAGCCGGTCGAGCGGCAGCGCGAGCCGGCGCGAGAACCACACGGACGCGATCCCGACGAGCACGAGGATCATCGCGCCCAGCGGCATGACGTAGCTCCACGGGAACCCCGGCCGGCTCGGTGCGTACACGCCGATCATCGAGCTGTCGTCGCTGCGCACGACGATGCGGCCGCGCTCGAGCGACCACTTGGCCACCGTGAGGTCGCGCCGCTCGTCCTCGCTCGGCGCATCGAGCGGCGGATCGGTGTTGGAGTGCACCAGCTTGCCGCTGGCATCGTACAGCGAGAGCTTGCCGCGCAGGCGGGCCTCGATGCGCAGCATCGCCGACTGGAACTCCTGCGGATCCTTGGCCGACCAGCGCTCGATCAGGTACTGGATCAGCGCGGCATGGGGCTCGAGATAGCGCGGCGCGCGCGTGTAGCGCGGCAGGATCAGCAGCGCGGCCATGATCGCGATCGCGAGCACCGCGGCGAAGCCATACACCCGGTACACTAGACGGCGCCGCCTCGGTCGCCTGCGGATCTCGACGCTGGTCAAATATCGCCTCCGGCGAGCAAGTATCCCGCGCCGCGCACGGTCTTCAAGATTTTCGGGTTGCGACTATCGTCCCCGAGCTTGGCGCGCAGCCGCGACACGTGGACGTCGATCGAGCGGTCGAAGCTGAGCTCGGCCGAGCCCTTGGCCAGATCGAGCAGCTGCTCGCGCGACAGCACGCGGCCGGGGCGCTGTGCCAGGGCGCGCAGGATCGAGAACTCGTACGCGGTGACCTCGATCGGGTTGCCGTCGAGGGTGACCGTCATCTTCTGCGGATCGAGCACCAGCCCGCCGACCTGCACGGTCTGCTGGGCCGGACCGGCCTGACCGCGCACGCGGCGCACGGTGGCGCGGATGCGCGCCAGGAGCTCGCGCGGCGAGAACGGCTTGGGCACGTAGTCGTCGGCGCCGACCTCGAGGCCGAGCACGCGGTCGGCCTCCTCGGTGCGCGCCGTGACCATCACGATCGGCACGTCGGTGCGCGCCCGCAGCTCGCGCGTGACCTCGATGCCGTCGCGGCCCGGCAGCATCACGTCGAGCACGATGCAGTCGTACTGCCGGCGCAGCGCTTCGGCCTGGCCCTCGGTGCCGGTCGTCGCGATCGTCACCAGCACACCGTGCGACTCGAGGTAGCGCGCGGTGAGCTGAGCCAGCCGCTCGTCGTCTTCGACCAGCAGCACCTTGATCGATGCCATCGGTGCGTCTGTCACGGGGATCAACCTAACCATGCCCGCTCTCCGAAGCCCCGCGACTACACACTTTGCAATCTATTGATTCCGTGGCCCGAAAGTCAGCCCGAGAGCACCTTGGTGAGGGCATTCCCGAGGGTCTCGAGGCGAAACGGCTTGGGCAGATAGGCATCTGCGCCCATCGCGCGGCCGTCGCGGTCAAAGCCGCTGCACAGGATGATCGGCAGTCCCGGGCGGCGCTCGCGCAGCGCGGTCACGACATCGGCGCCGCCCATGCGCGGCATCGTGAGGTCGACCAGCACGGCATCGACCGGCACGCGATCGATGATCGCGAGGCCGGCTGCCCCATCGGTGGCGGTGATCGCGGAATACCCGAGGTCCTCGATCATGCGCGCCACGACGTCGCGCACGAGGTCCTCGTCGTCGATCACCAGCACGGTATGGCTGCCGACCGGCGGCAGCACGGCGGCGACCTCGCTCGGGGTCACCCCCGAGCGCCACAGGACCTGGAAGCGCGCCCCCTCGCCCGGCGCGGTGAGCAGCCGCAGGCCGCCGCTGTGCGCGCGCACGATGCCGGCCACCGCGGCGAGGCCGAGGCCGTGCCCGGTAGGCTTGGTGGTGAAGAACGGATCAAAGATCCGCCGGCGGGTCTCGCCGGTCATCCCGGGCCCGTCGTCGGCGACCTCGATCTCGACGTAGGTCCCCGCGGCCGGGCTGATCACGTCGCCTGCGTGCGGCGCGCCGTCGTGGCGGAACGTGCGGCCGGTGATCGAGATCCGCCCGCCGCGGGCGCCGAGCGCATCGCGCGCGTTGTTGACCAGGTTGAGCAGGACCTGGCGTACCTGGGACGGATCGCCGCGCACGACGAGGTCGCGCGTGATGTCGACCCGCACGCCGACGTTGTCGGGCATCGTCGCCGCCGAGATGCGCAACAGCTCCTCGGCGATCGCGCTGAGCGAGACCCGGGTCGAGGCCACGCCGCCGTGACCGGCGTACGCGAGCAGCTGCTCGGTCAGCTCGGCGGCGCGCAGCCCGGCCTGGCGAATGTTCACGAGCGCGGCGCGCCCCGGTCCGCGCGGCCCCAGCTCGCGCAGCGCGAGGTCGGCATTGCCCAGGATCGCGGCGAGCAGGTTGTTGAAGTCGTGGGCGAGCCCGCCGGCGAGCACGCCGAGGCTCTCGGCGCGCTGGGCGTCGACCATGCGGCGCTCGAGCATCGTGTGCGACGTGGTATCGACGCAGGTGCCGATCGCACCGACGATCGCGCCGCCCGCGCAGTGCGGGCACAGGGTGGTGACCAGGTGCTTGTTGCGGTACTCGGTCGTGTAGCTGACGGTCTCGCCGGCGAGCGCCCGGCGGTGCATCTGCACCGGGTCGATCGAGCCCGGGTCGTCGCGGTGAACCTGATCGAGCGTCCAGCCGACGAACTTGTCGGGCTCGTAGCCGAGCACCTCGCGGATCGCGCCGCCGGTCTTGAAGATGCGCAGCTCGCTGTCCACGATCCAGTAGATCGCCGGCATCTGGTGCACGACGAGGTCGAGCATCGCCGCGGTGGTGACCAGGTCCTCGCGCTGCTTGCGCAGCTCGGCGTTGGCGGTCTCGAGCTCGGTGACGTCGAGCACCGAGCAGTCGAAGCTCGCCCCGCCCGGGTCCTCGATGACGTGCCCGTAGAGCTGCACGGTGAGGTGACGGCCCTGCTTGGTCCGCCAGTGCACGCGCGCGCCGTCGAGGCCGCCCTCGGGGCGGTAGCGCGCGATCAGCTGGGTGCGCTCCTCGGGATCGACGTAGATGTCGCGCTCGAGGTTCTTCTCGAGCAGCTCGTCGGCGCTGGCGTAGCCGAG
>DATIPJ010001204.1:0-8006 GCA_035472155.1 Kofleriaceae bacterium | reverse complement strand
CCGCAGGTACTGCCCGCGCTCATAGAGCTCCAGAACCTGGCGCGCAGCGTCATCGCGAGCCGCCAATTCCCGAACTCGGGCCACCACCGCAGTTGCGTCGAGATCCTCTGACTTCACCGCGCCGTATGCAGCGTCGACGATGAGGGCGCTCGGTGGCGCCTCATCCAATGAGATGACGGTCACCAGTACCGGCGCGCGTCGCGACGATCTCCCATGCGTTCGCCGCCGTGGCTGGCCTTCTCGGTTACGCGCACGTCGCGCACGTCGCTGCGCATGAGTCTTGGGCTTGACCCGGTTTCGTGGACACCGAACTAGGACGCAATCTCTTGTTGCATGAACTGATGCTCGAAGTCAATGGGACTGAGATAGCTATTGTGCGAATGCCTCCTTCGTGGATTGTAGAAGCCATCGATGTACTCCGCGGTGTCGCGCTCGACGTCTTGCACGTCACGCCAGTTCGCGTCGAACTCGAGCTCAAAGCCAAAGGACGAGAAGAAGCTCTCGGCTACCGCGTTGTCCCAGCAGTCCCCCTTGCGGCTCATGCTCGGCGTGATGTCGTGGCTCTTGAGCAGCGCTCGGTAGTCAGAGCACGCGTAGTGAACGCCACGGTCGCTGTGATGGACCATGCCGACGGGCGCCGGTCTCAGCGCGAGGGCGCGCCGCAACGCCTCTATGGCGATGCCTGCATCGAGATCACGCGACACCGCCCAACCGACGACGCGACGGGCGAAGAGGTCGAGCACGACGGCCATGTACACGAAGCCGGCTTGGGTTCGAAGGTAGGTCAGGTCAGAGACCCAAACCTGGTTCGGTGCCGACACCTCGAATTCGCGGGCCACGACGTTCCTGGCGATGGGGAACTTGTGCCGCGACTGGGTCGTGAGCACGAAACCTCGATGGCGACGGGCACGCAGCCCATCCTCGCGCATCAGCCTGGCAACGCGCTTGCGCCCGACGTGATGACCACCGGCACTCAGGTCGGCATGGACCCGCGGACTGCCGTAACGACGACGACTCGCTTCGAAGGCGGCGCGAACGTGGACCAGCAAAGCGCCGTCGCGGACCGACTTCTTCGACGGCGAGCGCTCGAGCCACGCGTAGTATCCCGACGGTGCCACCTCGAGAACCCGGCACATGAACGCCACCGCGAAGACGCCGACCTGGGCGACGATTGCGGCGTACTTCACGACTGGCTCTTCGCGAAGTACGCCGCTGTTTTTTTTAGAAAGTCACGCTCCTGCTCGACGGTGCGCAGCTCTCGGCGCAGCCGTGTCAGCTCGGCGCGCTCGTCGGTCGTGAGCGCACCCTGTCCGCTGCCCTTCTCGTCGGCCTCGGCCTGGTTCACCCATGCCCGGAGGCACGTGGCAGTGAGGTCGAGCTCGCGCGCAACCCTGGCGACGGTCTTTCCGGATCCTCGCACGAGGCGCACTGCCTCGGCCTTGAACTCGGGCGTGAACAGACGCCGCTTGCGCTTGGTAACAACCTTGGGACTCATGGACACCTCCATCATGACGGGAGAGGGATGGAAGGTGTCCACGAAAGCGGGGCAGGCCTACCACACGCCGCGCCGCCAGGTGCACTTCTGGATCGTCCGCTTGCTGACCTTGATCCCGAGCTTGAGCATCTCGCCACGGATGCGCTCGGCACCTCTGGCGGATGACCGCCCACGCTCGAACTCGGCGATCGCGGCGACGGCGAGGCGGAGGCCTGGCGGTGGTATCCATATTCACACCGCTCCCGCTGCCACGCGGCTGCCACGCCATGCGGGCAAGCCAGGAATCTGGAGGGACGAACCGGGACATCGGCGTCTGCGTAAGCTTGTGTGGTCACTGCAGGATCGCGAATTCTCTTGCCAAGCTCACGTCAGGTCCATAGGGTTCGAGTCCCTCTTCGTCCACAGCGAGATTGGCAATGTGCACGTTAGGCCTTGTTCGCGACATGCACACGGTCAATCCGGTGGCTCTGGCGCACACTTGATGATGCCGTTCGCTATTGCTTGGTGCGGGCGGGTGCGGCGGCCTCGGGCTCCTCGTCGGGTTTGATCGTGCCGTCGTCGCTGTTGGTGTTGAGGAAGCGGGTGGGGTCGTAGCGGAGGGTGTCGACGTTCTTGTCGAACCAGCCTTTGACGGTGGTGGGGAGGGAGCCGCCCTTGTGGGCGGCGGAGCCGGGCTTGCCGTCGACGGTGCGGTAGTACTCGACGTAGCTCTCGGCGAAGTATTCGGCCGGGGCGTAGAGGGAGTATTCGCTCGGGGCGGAGTGGGCGGCCTTGGCGTCGAGGCTGTAGAGCATGTTGGGCCCGCGCAGGACGAAGACGCGGCCGTTGAGCTCGACGCGCTCCTTGTGATCGAACTTCTTGCCGGCGCGCGCGGTGGCCACGATGCCGGTCTTGGCGTAGCGCGCGGCGCGTGCCGGGTGGTTCTCGTCGACCAGCTTGTCGACGCCGGTGTCGGCGCGCGAGGCGTCGGACCAGGCCTCTCGGATGGCTTTCTTGTCGCGCGCTTCGATCGAGTCCCAGCCGCCCATCTCGCCCGCCCATTTGTCGAAGTCGGCCTCGGAGAACTCGCGCCAGCTGGCGAAGTCGTAGACCGGCGGAGTGCGCGAGCCGAGCATGGCGTCGACGGCGTGGCCGACCTCGTGGAGGACGACCTGGGTGAAGAGGTCGAAGGATTGGGCCTTGACGCGGAAGAGGGTGGCGCCGACGTCGTGTTTTTGCTCGAGCTCGCCGGCGTCGAGGCGGCCTTGGAGGGAGGCCTCGTCGAAGCCGTAGAGGGACTTGAGCTGGGCGGCGGTGTACCAGCCCTGCATGTTTTCGGGGTGGAAGGTGTCCTTGCGGTCGCCCGGGTGGAGGTGCTCGTCGATCTGGACCTGGTGATGGGACCAGAGGCCCGCGGCCTCGCCCTTCATGTCGGGGTTGGTGATCGCGTGGATGCGGTGCTGCTGGAGGTGGGCGCTGGGGAGGCGCGAGACGATCGCGTAGAGCTCGTTGATGTGGCGCGCGTCGTAGGATCTGGGCACCGGCATGCTGAAGCGGACGCGGAACAGCTCGGCCAGGACGGCCGGATCGTGGACGAGCGGCCGCAGCTGATCGATCGTGCGCTCCTCGATGTCGGTGAGTGCGGCGCCGACGGGAAGGCCGGAGAGCCAGGTGCGCGAGGTGGGGCTGGTGTCGAGCTGGACGGCGACCATGCGGCGGCCGAAGTCGTTGCTGGCGAGGGCGTGGAGGAGATGGGTCTTGTCGCGATAGGCCATCCACCAGTGGAGGGCATTGGGCATCGCGATCAGCTGATCGGGGGCGATCCAGGGGAGGGCGACGGTGGGGGGCAGGTCGACCAGCTCGGCGACGTGGCGCACCGTCGGGTCCCACTCGAGGCGCGAGGACAGGAGCTCGGGGACCTCGCGGCGGTGCTCGTCGAGGAGGGCGAGCATGCTGGCGGCGCTGCCGTGGCTCTTGGCCAGGGACTGGATCGCGGCGGCGAGGGTCGGCTTGTCCTCGGCGCGGTGCAGGCGCTTGGCCTCGTCGCGCGGCTCGGCGTCGGGCTCGATCTGCTTGTCGTGGACGTCGTGGAGGGTGATGTCGTCGCTGTCCTTGGGGGTGCCCTGGGCGGTGCGATCGAGGCCGGTTTGGCCGCGCTTGGAGAGGTCGCGGTAGCGCGGCAGGAGCTTGATCCACTCGGGGTGCTCGGCGAGGAGGCGCTGGGCGTGGTGGCGCACGGCGTCGGTGGCGAGGAGGGCGAGGACCTGATCGGGGTTGCTGCCGGCGAGGAGGTGATGGAGCAGCTCGGGGGCGCGCGCGAGGGCGGCGGCGAGGGCGGCGGGTTGGTTGAGGGACGGAAAGACGTGGAGGAGGTCCTTGTGGACGCCGGTGGCGGCGCGCTGGAGGAGATCGGGATCGCCGAGCGCGCTGACTTCCTCGGCGTGCGGGCGGGTCGACAGGTACGCCACGGTGCCCGTCGACGGGCCCGGGCTGCCGAAGATCGCGTGGCCGAACGTCAGGTCGAGGAGGTAGGCGGCGCGCGGGTAGAGCTCGGGGCCGACGACGCGCCCGATGGCAGCGGCGACCTGTGCGCTCTGGCCGAGCTTCGCGCGATCGATGTCAGTCATGTCGGCGAGCCGCGCCATGACTTCCTCGCGCGTGGCGCCCGGGCCCATGGCGTCGACCATGCGCATGCGCTCGGAGCCGCGGGTGCGCGCGTCGGTCGGCTCGGAGCCCTTGACGATCGGCGTGCGCAGGTCCTCGGCGTCGGCGTCGCCGAGCAACGTCGTGCGCAGGTACTGGCGGGCGCGCGCGTCGGGGCAGTTGAGCGCGAGCATCCGGATCTGGCGCTCCTGGTCGGGGCTCTGCGGCGAGGTCAGCTCGTGGATCCAGCTCCAGTCGGGGTAGCGCGCGGTCACGAAGCGGACCGCGGTGGCGGTCTTGGCCGGATCGTGGGCGATCAGCGCGAGCAGCTCGCGAGGGCCGGCTTCGGCGACAAACCAGCGCGCGAGCGCGTCGTTGGCGAGGATGGCGTTCGCGGCCGCGTCGACCGAGCTGCCGACGAGGAGGTCCTGGAAGCGGAGCTGCGTGGCGGACTTGCGGACGCCGGCGCGGAGCGCGTCGTCGGACATCAGCTGGAGGGCGTCGTAGCCCTTGGCGAGGTACGCGTTGATGTGCTGCGCGGTCACGCCCGACGACGCGAGCAGGAGGCGCAGGCCGTGCTTGCGATCGAAGTTGACCGCGGCCGACAGCGCCAGGATGTCGTCGGCGGTGGCGTGCAGGCGACCGAGCTCGGTGAGCAGTCGCTCGCCGGTGGCGTTGTCGGGCATGCCCTGGCGGCCGATCGCCTCCATGAGGCTCTGCACGGTGGGCTTGCCGGCGAGCGCATCGTCGATGTCGTGCGCGTGCGCGTTGCGGTACGGCACCAGCTGCTTGTCGATGTCCATGCGCGCGCGCTCGCCGAGCAGCGCGTTCATGCGCGCGCGCGCGGGCTCGTCGGTGCAGCTCTTGGCGAGCGTATCGAGGAGGACGCCGGCGTTCGCCGGGCTGAGCGCGGAGACCCACGACCACAGATGGCCCTGGTTGAACGTCTTCGCCATGGCCTCGGTGCCGGAGCCGGCGGCCAGCTCGGCGACGACGCCGGCCGGCGCGGTCTTCACCAGCCAGTCGAGGTAGCCGAGGTGGCTCTCGAATTCGCTCAGCCGCTGGCCGACCTGCGGCAGGACGATGAGGAGCGGCGCGTCGAGCAGCGCCTTCATCTCGGTGAAGGTCGTGCCCTTGATCTTGGCGAGCTCGGCGGGCTCGAGCGCGACGAGGGCGCGGCGCAGCGCGGGAGCGCTCACCGGATGCGCGGCGTGGAGCGCCGATGCCACCGCGGTGGCGGCGTCGAGGCCGAGCACCGGCGCGATGTCGAGCAGGAGGTCGCCGCCGACGCGGGCGCGCAGCTCGGGGAGCCGGCGCTGGCGGTATGCGGCGCGCGTGGCGTCATCGAGCACGGCGAACAGCTCGGGCAGCTGTGCGATCTCGGGGCTCGTACCGGCGAGGATGGCGTCGATCTTGACGCTCGCGTCGCGCGAGTACGGCCGCGCGGTCAGCTCGGTCTGCTCGGCGTGATCGGCGGCGGGGACGACGTCGACGTGATCGGCTTTCGCCGCGGTGGCGCGCTCGCGGTTGGGCCCACTCACCGCATGTCCTTGCGCAGGCCGACGCGAGTGCGGCCCTCGGCGGCCGCGGCGGCGATGTCGACGGTGAGGAACGCCACGTGGGGCCCGAGCCGCTCGGGGTGCGCCCACGGGCTGAGCGCGTGGCCAGCGTCGTCGAGCAGCGCGCCCACCCATTGCGCGGTGATTGCGTCGTCGGTGCCGAGGTCGAGGACGAGCTGGACCTGGCCCGCGGTCGGCGCGCCGACGATCCGGGCGCGGGCCGCCATGCGCGCAGGGCCGCCCGGCGGCAGGCACTCGACCTCGCCGCGCTGCGACGGGCGGCGGGCGCGGAAGTCGCACGGCGTGCTGCCCACCGGTGTCGCGCGCAGCTGATCGTACCAGTCGCGCGTCTCCTGCCACGGGAAGGTCTCCGGCGGCGGCGGCGGCGGGTCGGCCGGGCGCGGCGCGTGCGGTGGATCGCCGTCGCGATCGGCGCTGCCCTCGGCGACCGGTGGTGGGCGGCGAGGGCCCACGTCGCTCGCCGGCGTGGAGCACCCCGCGGCCACACCGAGCACCCCGAGCACTGCGATCACCGCTGGCCGCTGCATCACGCGACGATATCCCGCGGGAGCAGGCGATTCACGCTGACGAAGCCGTCGCGGAACAGCTCGGGGAAGCGCGCCGCGAGCGAGCCGCGGTCGCGATCGGCGTCGTATGCCCAGGCGGCGGGGAGCTCGAGCACGCGCGTCGGGGCCAGGTCGCCCGGCCGCGCGAACCACCAGCACACGAGGGCATCGTCGTCGGTGACGCGGTCGACCAGGAGGCGGCTATGCGGCGCCGCGAGCGCCGGATCGTCGCGCCACGCGCGGAGCTTGATGCACTCGATCAGCGCGTCGTCGAAGCCGCGCGACCAGACGACGAGCTTCTCGCGCAGCTCCTCGAGGCCGAACACCACGCGCGCGCGCAGCCCTTCGGCGAACGCATGCGCGTGCGGCGAGCCGAGCTCGAACGCGCGGTGCACCGAACGGCGCAGCTGGGCCTCGAGCGAGGGCCACGCCTCGAGCCGGTCCGCCGGCGCGACGAGCAAGAGCTGTCCGCGCTCGAAATCGGAGTACTCGAACGTCGACCGCAGCTCGGTGCGCGCGCCGCACGCACACGCCATCCGATGCAGCCGTCGTGCGACCACGTCGTCGCGGACCTCGGGCGCGCGCGACACGTGAGCGCCGAGCGCGATCCGCACCGGTTGTTCGACGCCGCACGCCGGGCACGCGATCACGTCGTCGGTCCAGGTCGACATCAGCGCCTTCTCCCGAGCCAGCTGGTCGGCGGGCGCAGCCGGATCTCCGGCGGTGGTGGCGGTGGCGCGAGGCGGGCGGTGCTCGCCGGTCGCGCGCTCGGCGCCGCGGCAGGACCTGGCGCCGGCGTCGGCGGCTCGACGAAGCCGAGCTCGCCGCGGTGGATCAGCTCGCGCGCGGAAGCGGGGAGGGGGTTCATGCGCGCCCTCGGTCGATCTCGCCGCGGCGAGCAACGCCGGGCTCACCTGTACGGCGGTCGGCGGCGCGACGATTCGCCACCTCAGCGGAGGCCAACGACAACTCCATGGCTGGTTCCCTGGCTGACGACCTTGCCCATCGCGGCGTACTCGGCGCCTGCGGCCTTGGTCAGGTGGCGCATCGTGATGGCATTGCCGTCGGCGGCGGCGAGGTAGGCCGCGCGCAGCGCCGCGTTCTTGATGTAGCCGCCGCTCATCGCGTAGTCGTCGGCCAGCGCCTGGAAGTCGATGCCTGCCGCGAGCGCGTGCGGCGGCAGCATCGCGCGCCACAGCCGCTCGCGCTCGTCGGTTTCCGGCAGCGGGAACGCGATCCGGAACGCCAGGCGGCGGCGGAACGCCTCGTCGATCGCGGCGTCGAAGTTGGTGGTCAGGATCGCCACGCCGGTGAACGCCTCCATGCGCTGCAGGAGGTAGTTGACCTCGAGGTTGGCGTAGCGATCGACCGAGCTCTTGACCTCGGTGCGCTTGGCGAACATCGCGTCGGCCTCGTCGAACAGGAGCACCGCGTGGCCGGCCTCGGCCGCGTCGAACACCTGCGCCAGGTTCTTCTCGGTCTCGCCGACGTACTTCGACACCATGCGCGAGAGATCGATCTGGTAGAGGTCGAGCCCGAGCTGCTCTGCGACCAGCCCGGCCGCCATCGTCTTGCCGGTGCCCGGCGGGCCCGAGAACAGCACCGCGAGCCCGAGCCCCTTGCCGGCCTTCTTCGCGAAGCCCCAGTCGTCGAGCACGCGACGGCGATGCTGCACACGCGCGATCAGCTCGCGCAGCTCGTCCATGCTCTCGTCGGGGAGCACCAGGTCGTTCCAGCTCTGCCGCCAGTCGATCCGCATGCCGA
>DATIPJ010001203.1:0-7874 GCA_035472155.1 Kofleriaceae bacterium | reverse complement strand
TCTTGTCGAGCTCTGCGATGTTGCTCATGGTCCCCAGCTAACCGTCCGCGCAAGAGCGCGGCAAGGCGTACGGGCCAGATTATATGTTCCATGGCTGAGACGGTGCGCGGGTGCCATCGTCGTCGCATGGACGCGTCAGTCGACTACATCAAGTACATCGGGGACACCTACCTGCTGCCCACAGCGCTGCGGCTGTTCGTGGCAGGCCTGATCTTCTTCGTCGGCCGCTCCCTGGCGCGCGCGGTAGGCCGGGCGATCGATCGGATGATGGAACGCAGCCGGATCGACATCTCGCTGCGCAAGTTCCTCCACGACATCGTCTACGCCGTCGTGATCGTCGCGGTGATCATCGCGTCGCTCGATTCCCTCGGCGTCAAGACGACGGCGGTGGTCGCGGTGCTCGGTGCCGCCGGCCTCGCGGTCGGTCTCGCGCTCCAGGGCTCGCTGTCGAACTTCGCCGCGGGCGTGATGCTGATCGTGCTGCGGCCGTACAAGGTCAGCGACCTCGTCGTGATCGGCAAGTATCTGGGCCGGGTCGACGCGATCAAGGTCTTCCACACGGTGCTGATCACCGCCGACCACCGCCAGATCACGATCCCCAACGGCGGGATCATCGCGGCGCCGATCGAGAACCTCACGGTGCTCGGGCGCCGGCGCATCGACTTCCTGCTCAGCGTGCCCGATGCGGCGAAGCTGTTCGAGGTCAAGCAGCTGCTCGAGGGCATCGCGCGCGACGAGCCGCGGATCGAGCGCTCGCCGGCGCCGGCGATCGACGTCGCCGAGATCACCGACGCCGCGATCAAGCTCCACTTCCGGCCGTGGACCACGATGGAGCACTACGAGGCGCTCTCGGCCCAGGTCATGGAGCGGATCCAGCAGGCGATGGCGAGCACGCAGCTCAAGTTTTGCATCGCGCTGCAGACGCCGGTTGCCTAGGAGACCGTATTGCATACGGTCTCCGTCGCCTCGATCGGCTCGCGAAACGCTCGCCTACACGGAAAAGACGGCTCGCATTCGCTCGCCTGGCGCTAGGAATGCGGGACCGGCGGGTGCGACGCGCTCGGATGGTGCGGCACGCTGCTGGCCCACGGCGGCGGCGCGAGCGACTTCGCGAGGTGATCGAGGAACAGCGACAGGCGCGGCGGCAGGTTCTGGCGCGCCGGGTAGACGGCGTTGACCTCGATCGCGCGCCCGGTCCAGTCGGGCAGGACGTAGGTCAGCAGGCCGCGCTCGCAGTCGCTCGCGACGATGAAGTCGGTGAGCAGCGCGATGCCGGCCCCGGCGGCGACCGCCTCGTGAACCGCGCCGACGTTGTTGCTCGCGAACCGCGCCGGCCGGCCGAACTCGTAGATCTGGTCGCCGTGGGTCAGCGTCCAGCTCTGGGTCCGCGGGCTCGGCGTGAACAGCACGCGATCGTGGTCGTCGAGCTCCTCGATCGTCGTCGGCGTACCGCGCCGCGCCAGGTACGCGGGCGTGGCGCACATGACCGTGCTGATCGAGCACAGCCGGCGCGCGATCAGCGTCGACTCGGGCAGCGTGCCGAACCGGACCGCCAGGTCGAAGCCCTCCTCGATGAGGTCGACGATGCGATCGCTGGCCTCGAGCTCGATGTTGATGTCGCTGTGGATCGCCAGGAAGTCGGCGACGATCGACCCCAGGTACCGCATCGACAGGTCGACCGGCGCGGTCATCCGCAGCCGTCCGCGCGGCGTCGACTGCATGTCGGTCACCAGCTGCTCTGCGGCGGCGACGTCGGAGACGATGCGCGCGCAGCGCTCGTAATAGGCCTGGCCGATGTCGGTGAGGGCCAGCTTGCGCGTGGTGCGCTGGACCAGCCGCACGCCGAGCCGCTCCTCGAGCTGAGCCAGCTTGCGGCTGACCGTCGACTTCGGAAGACCGAGTAGCTCGGCGGCTCCGGTGAAGCTCTTGGTCTCGACGACCTTGGTGAAGACGACGATGTCGTTGAGATCCATGTCGCCACGATAGTAACCACACGTGCTATCGGTTGGCGGTGAGCCGGCTCGCGGAATTGACGTGGAAGGTCGATGCCTTCTTCGCGCGCGTGGCCGACCGGCACGGCGCCGACATGCAGTGCACGACCGGGTGCTCCGACTGCTGCCACGTCCAGCTGAGCATCACCGCCGTCGAGGCGGCGGTGGTCCGGGCCCACGTCCTCGCGTGGCCGACCGAGCGACGGCGCGAGCTGGCGAACGCGCCGACCGGCAGCGACCGTTGTGCAGCCCTCGATTCCGCCGGGAAATGCAAGGTCTATGACGCGCGGCCGATGGTGTGTCGGTCTCACGGCGTACCCATCCGGCTGACCCGTGGCAGCCTGCCGGTCGTCCAGTCCTGTCACCGGAATTTTGTGCAGACCGAGCCCGATCCCGACTGCATCCTCGACCAGGCGACGCTGTCGGCGACGCTGTATGCGATCGACGCCGCCGAGGCCACCCAGGCCGGCCGGGCCGCGCCGCGCGAGCGCGTCGATCTCGCCGGTTTGCTCGCTGATCTCGCCGCGATTTGATAGACCTACGCTCCGCATGGAGGAGCCTTCCGTCTCACTCGACCATCCGCGCTTCCGCTGGGCGTGGACCGCGGTCTTCACCAAAAAGCTCGTCGTCGATTGCATGACGCATCGCTGCACGATGGTCGAGGCCGAGCGCGAGAAGCTCGACGCCTGTTGCCAGTACGGCTGCGACGTCGATCTCCACGAGCGCGACGCGATCGAGGCCCGCGCCGGCGAGATCCGCGCGCTGCTCCGGCCCGAGGTCCAAGGCGCGCGCTGGTTCGACACCGAGGAGGTGATCGATCCCGACTATCCGTCCGGTCGCGTGGTGCGCACCGAGGTGTTCGGCGGCGGCTGCATCTTCCTGGCGCACGACCAGCGCGGCTGCGCGATCCACCGCGCGTCCATCGAGCATGGCTGGGACATGCGCGGGGTCAAGCCGGCGATCTGCCGGTTGTTCCCGCTGTCGTACGAGGACGATGCGATCGTGATCGCCGACGAGTACGCCGAGTATTCGTGCGCGCACGTCGAGGGGCCGTCGCTGTATCGCATCACGCGCGCGGCGCTCGCCGATGTGTTTGGCGAGGCGCTCGTGGTCGCGATGGACGCTGCCGAGGCGCAGGTCCTCGGCGCGCACCGGCGCTTGCCGGTGGCTCGTTAGCGCATCCGGCTAGTTCGTGACCGGGACGTTGCGGAAGCGCAGCGTGCCGGTCAGCGTGGCGTCGCCCGACGGGAAGAACGCGTCCATCGTGAACGGCACGTTGGGCTCGTTGATGAAGATGTCGGTCGGGAAGCCATCGGGATCGAGCGGAAGCCTGGTGAACACCAGCGTGAACGGGCCGAACGTCATGACCGGGAACGGCGTGTCGGCGCCATCGATCTCGCCGGCGATCTCCTGCGTCCCGTCGGGCTTGGCGTCGAAGTGGTACTGCGTGAAGCCGCCGGTGTACGACGGGCCGATCGTCCCGGTGAGCAGGCCGACCGGATCGTTGAAGAACTCGCCCGCGAACGCGTCCGACGAGAACTGCAGTCGCTTGGTGCCATCGGGCAGGGTCAGGCGCTCGACGAAGGCGCTGTGATAGAACGCGTAGTCGGGGCGCACGTTGGTGTACGCCGCGAGGTCGCCGGTGCCGCTGGTGATGATCATGCCGCCCGCGAGCTCGCGAGGATGCAGCGTGACGCCGAAGTTGATGGTCAGCGAGCCGATGGCCTGCCGCACGATGAACTGGAACGCGAGCGTGTCGGAGAAGTTGGCGAGGACGCGGACCGCGGCCGGGTTGACCGTGCCGAGCACCGCCGAGACCGGCGCGAACGAGGCGCCGCCGTCGTCCGAGCGCTCGAGCGTCCAGCCGTCGAGCAGCGTGACGGTATTGAGGCCCGGCGGCAGGATGACCGTCACCGACGGATCGCCGCCGCTCGCATCGACGAGCTGCGTGCCGGCGGGGCCATCGACCTGGAACTGCGCCGACAGGTGATAGAGCGCACCATCGCCGCCGGTCTGCTGGAGTGGGATCACGACGGTTCCGACCTCGCCGTCGGAGCCGGAATCAGATGCCGTGGCGCAGCCGGTGGCGGCGAGCGCACAGGCAGTGAGCGAGAGAGCGAGACGAAGAACAGACGAACGCATGAAACCTCCGTGGCGCCGGGCAGACGAACGAGTGCCTGGCGGCGCGGATACTACGGACGACGACCTCCTTTGGCGTCGGCAAACGTCGGGCTTTTACCGATTCCTGACATTGCCAATTGTCTGATTTATAAGGATTCTCGGATCCGACCGCACCGACTTCCGTTCAGCGGGATCGTCCGCACCCCAAGGCGCCCCACCGGGAGCCGGCGCCGACGAACCGGCTAGAGTGCGGCATGGCTGACGCTCGATCTCCATGGATGGCGGTGGGCGCGCTCAACGCCGCGATCGCGATCGCCGCCGGCGCATTCGCCGCGCACGGCCTGCGCGAGAAGCTCGATGCGCGCGCACTCGAGGTGTTCGAGACCGGTGCGCGCTATCACATGTACCACGCGTTCGCGCTCGTCCTCGTGGGACTGATCGCGGCGACCAGCGCGGCGCGCGGCTGCCAGACCGCGGGATGGCTGTTCCAGATCGGCATCGTGCTGTTCAGCGGCTCGCTCTATGCGCTCGCCGTCACAGGCACCCGAGGCCTCGGCGCGATCACGCCGATCGGCGGTCTGGCATTCATCGCCGGCTGGCTGTGGCTCGCGTGGTCGGCCTGGCGGCGCTGAGTCACTTGATCGGCGCGTTCTGCTGGCGCGCCTCGACCACCTTCCTGGCGTAGCCCTTGGCCTCGGGCGCCGGGTCGTCCTTGCTGCGGATGCGGACGATCGAACCCGGTGCCTCGACCATGCCGGCCGCCATCGTCCACCCGGGCGGGACCTGCGGATCGCTCCAGAAGTACAACCAGCGCGCATCGCGCGGCGCGAGGTTCACGCAGCCGTGGCTGCGCCGCGTACCGAACTGGTCGTGCCAGTACGCAGTGTGTAGCGCCAGCCCCTTCTCGGGCGAGAAGAACTGCGTCCATGGCACGGTCGCCACCGAGTACGGATCCTCGCCGTTGAGGCCCTTCATGTCGGCCTCGGATTCCTTGAGCCACATGCGGTAGACGCCGGTCTCGGTCGGCGTCGTGGTGCCGCCCGAGGTCACCATGGTCGCGTAGACCGCCAGGTCGCCCTCGTAGGCGACGAGGATCTGGTCGTCGACGTCGACGTCGATCCAGCGCTCGCCCGGATCGAGCATCGGCGGCGGCGGCGCGGGCTGGAACAGCCGCACATCGCCCGCGGCGATCCACTCGGCGGGCCCGATGCGATACGCGGTCGGCTTCTCGGTCTTGTCGGCCGCGGTTTCGAGGATCGCGAGCGGTGTGCGCGAGGCGATCTGCCGGCTGATGCCCCCGCCCAGCGGCTTGTGGGTGAGCCATGCGAGCTGGCCGCCGAACCGAGGCCACACGAATGCGATCGGCGGACCCGCGCCGGTGTCGTCGCCCAGGCGCGCGCCGCCGAACTGCGCCGGCCGGTGCTGCGTGATCGCCTGCTTGAGGACGTACTCGCTCTCCTTCTTGTCGATCTTCCAGAACTGCCGGCCACCGACGGTGATCTCCTCGTACTGCCGGACGTTGATCGAGCCGACCAGGGGCTTGCCTTCGATCATGCGGAGCGGCACCGGCTTGGGCGGCTCGCCATCGTCTGCAGCGGCGACCGTGCGCCTTCGCTCGTCGGAGGATTTCGGATCCTTGCGGGCCTCGGCGCGGCCCGGGCGCTTGAGGTCGCGCTTGCGGGCGTCCTTCTTGGCCGGCTTCTTCTTCTCCGGCTTCTCGAGCACCCAGGTCATCGAGTTGGGCGCCGTCACCTTGCCGTAGACCCCGGGCACGATCTCGCCGCGCTCGAGGTGCGGGACCTCCTGGCCGTAGGGCGGCTTCTTGCTCGGCTCGACGTATTCGCCGCAGATCCAGCCGCGCGGGCGGATCTCGATCCACGCCTTGTCGCAGCCCTTGCCCTTGGCGACCTGCGTCCAGGCGACGCGCGTGTCGATGGCGACCGTGCCGATCCGCTTGGCGTCGTCGCCCGGCTCGAGGCGCACGCCGACCGTGCGGCGCAGCTCGAGCGAGCGGGTCCCCTCGGGGAAATCGGGCTGCACGATCGGCGGCGGCTCGGGCACGACCGGGATCAGCGAGGGCGATGGCACCGGAGGGGAGGTCTCAGACTTGCTGCCGCAACCGACGGCGGCCACGGCCAGCACCCAGGCGCGCATTCCGTTCCGATAGCACGTCCGTGCTACCTTCGCAGTCCGATGAAGCTCGGCGAGATGCTCGTGCGCGACGGCCGGCTCTCCGAGGCGCAGCTGGTGTCCGCGCTGGGCTTTCAGGCCCGCGATGGCGCGCGGCTCGGGACCGTGCTCGTGGAGCACAGCATGGTCGACCTCGAGGCGCTCACAGTGTATTTGGGGCTCGAGCTCGGCATCCCGATCGCGACCGGCGCCATGCTGGAGCGCGCCAAGCGGGCCGCCGTGCGGCTGCTCCAGCCCGCGCAGGCCTTCAAGCACAAGTGCGTGCCGCTCGTGGTGCAGGACCGGCAGCTGATCGCGGCGATCGAGGATCCTCATGACTTTGCGACGCTCGAGGCGCTGACGTCGATCACCGGTTACCGCGTGCTACCGCGCGTCGCCCCCGAGCTGCGGATCTACTACTACATCGAGCGCTACTACGGTGTGGCGCGGCCGCCGCGCTTCCTCAAGTTCGGCGATTCGCCGCGCGGCGACGAGGGTGCGATCGATGCCGGGCTGCCCGCGCCGCCGCTGCCCGGGCTGCCGCCGGTGCCGGCCTCGCCGATCGTTCCGCCCGGGCCGCGCCCGCGCCTGCGCAGCATCAAGGTGGCGAAGATGTTCGACGACTCCGAGGCGCTCGAGCTCGAGGCCGAGGACCTGATCGACACGCTCGATGCCGACGACGCCGCGCCCGCCGAGGCCGCGCCGCGCGCCGCGCCGCTCCAGCCCTCGGCGCCGATCGTCATGCGGTCGCCCACGGCCGCCACGCCCACGCCGATGTCGGCCGACGTCGCGCTGCGCGAGCTCGCGACCGCGACCGATCGCAACCGCATCGTCGAGGTGCTGCTCGGCTACGCGTCCGGCGTGTTCGATGCCGCGGTGGTGTTCACCGTGCGCGACCAGTTCGCTTTCGGCTGGCGCGCGATCGGCGAGCTGCCCGGGCACGCCAACGTCGAGCACGTGCTGATCCCGCTCGGCGCGCCGTCGGTCGTGCAGTCCGCCGTCTCCGCCGAGAACCACGTGTTCCACGGGCCGCTCGCGCCCTCGACGCTGAGCTCGTATCTCTACAAGGTGCTGGGCTGCGCCGAGCCGCCGATCGTCACCGCGGGTGCGATCACGATCGGCAAGCGCGTCGTCAACGTGCTCTACGGCCACGCGACATCGCTGTCGCCGCTGCAGCTCGGCGTGCTGCAGCAGATCTGCCGCTCGGCGGCGGAGGCCTACGCGCGCCTCATCGCCGTGTCCAAGCGCAAGCGGTAGCTTAGAGCGTGATGGGCTGCTGTCCGCCACCCGGGCCGTGGCAGCCGTTGCAGTTCTTGTCGGTCGGATCGCCACCGCTGACCAGCGCGTCCGGCATCGTCATCACCGCGGGGCACCCGCTCACGACGACCGTCGCGCTGAACGTCCCGGGCACCGTGCCGGCGGCGAAGTTGAAGTTGCCGGCCTCGTCGGTGAGCGCCGAATAGGCCATGCCGCCCGCCTTGATCTGCACCGTCGCGCCGGCGCTCGGGTTGCGGCTGCCCGCGACGTAGACCGTCCCCGCGTACTGGTACGGCGGCGCGTCGGTGCCGGGGTTGCCCGGCAGGTGGCAACCGC